>JASFHU010000458.1:0-4689 GCA_050123055.1 Anaerolineae bacterium | reverse complement strand
TCGCGGGTCTCACTGCAGGTAGCCATTATCGCCACCACCATCTCTGCCGCCGTCGGCATCGCCCTGGGCGCCGTGGCGGGCTTTCGTGGTGGCCGGATCGACTATGTCATCCGCTCCATGATCGATGTGAGTTGGGCCTTCCCAACGGTTCTGCTAGCCATCTTTATGGTGGCCGTATTGGGTCCCGGCCTGACCAACGTGATGATCGCGGTGGGCTTGAGCTACTGGGGTGGCTTTGCGGCCGTGGTGCGGGCCCAGGTGCTCTCGCTGCGCGAGTGGGAGTACATCAGCGCTGCCCGCGCCATCGGCGTCAAGGATCTGCGGATCTTGTTGCGCCATATCATGCCCAACGTTCTGGCGCCGGTGATTGTGATGGCGACGATGATGATGGCCGATGCCATCCTCATCGAGGCCACCCTGAGCTACCTGGGGATGGGCGCCCAGCCGCCCGTACCCAGTTGGGGCTCCATCCTGGCCAGCGGTCGCTCCTACCTGAGGCTAGCCCCCTGGGTGATGGTCTTTCCGGGCATCGCCATCATGCTGACCGTGCTTGGCTTCAATCTCTTGGGTGACGGCCTCCGCGACGCCCTCGACCCCCGGTTGAAAAATCAGTAGGCCAGCCGATGATTGCCCTCGAGGATCTGGGAATCGAGCTCAGCCCAGGAGAACGGGACATCCTGCAGGGCAAGCAGGGCCCCGTCCTCCAGAAGGCCATGGAGACGGTGGTCCTTTATGGCGAGGCCCTGGGGGCCGAGCGGCTGGTGGACATAGACGGGGATGGGCACTTTGTGATCGCCTATGCCATCCCCGGTATCGCGCCCTCGATGGAGATGCTCGACCAGTTGGTGGCGGCCGGCCTCAAGACCAGATTTCCCTTCACCCTCGATCCCAAGCCCCCGCTCGACTTTGAGAACTGGTGGCTGAGCCCGGAACAGGTAGAGCTCCTGGAGCAGATGTACAAGGGTCAGGAGCTGTACGACGAGAGGATGCTCCAACTTGGACTCCGCGACCCGGACGCCTGGACCTGCACCCCCTACCTGCCCCAGGTGGGCAATATCCCACAGCGGGGCGATGTCCTGGCTTGGTCCGAGTCGGCCTGCGCGATCTTTGCCAATTCGGTCCTGGCGGCGCGAACCAACAAGAATGGGGCCGCCATGGACCTGGTGTGCAATATCGTCGGCAAAACGCCCCTGGCCGGTCTCTTGACCGATGAGGGCCGGCGAGCTTCCTGGCTGGTCGAGGTCAAGACCCAGGAGCTGCCTGCCCCACAGTTGCTGGGCGCAGCCATCGGCAAGGTGGTTCTGGCCGGCGTACCGTTTATCGTAGGCCTGGACGGCTTTCTAGGACCCGGATTGAACGCCACCACCCGCGATTACCTCCACGAGATGGGGGCAGGCTGTGCCACCGCAGGCGCCGTCGCGCTCTTTCACGTGGAGAACATTACGCCGGAAGCGGTCGACGATGGCCGGGATCTCTTGATCCCAGACCATAGGACTTACTCGATTGACGACCAGCAGCTTCAGGACCACCTGGCCTCCTACCCGGTGATGTGGGAGGACGAGGATGCCAGCCCCGAAAAGTGCTTCATTGGCTGCCCTCACCTCAGCCTGGAGCAGTTGTACTGGTGGACCAAAGAGATCGATACTGCACTGCGGTCGAAGGGCCGGAAGGTACTACCAGTCAAGACCACCCTCTGCGCGGCACCGCAGGTACTGCAAGAGTTCAAGTCTGATGCAGGGGCGGTCGAAAAGCTCGAGAGCGCAGGTGTCAGGCTTAGTGTTGGTTGTCCCATGCAGCTCTTTGACAACGACCTGAGCGCCGGGGAGGCCATCGTCACCAATTCCAACAAGCTGAGGGCCTACACAGCGGCCAGGTTCTTCCCCGACGAGGCACTGGTCGGTATCATGGCCAGCGGGAAGATCAGGTCAAGGATCCCTGGCTCGTGGTAACGACCTCAGTCGTTTCTGAGCGAGCCAAGTGACAGAATCCGACCGCTGGTCGGCGGCCACTACGAACCAATGGCTTGCTTGTGCCACAGTGCACTAGGTGAGCAGGCAGTGCACCTAGCCAGGGTTCATGAAGGGAAAAACTTGTACCGAGAGGGCTACCCATGTCATTTGAGCGACTGCTTAATCCTCGTTCCATCGCCGTTTTCGGCGGTGCGCAGGCCCAGGAGACGATCCGCCAGAGCGATCTCATGGGCTACAAAGGGGAGATCTGGCCGGTCCATCCCAAAAAGACAGAGATCCTTGGGCGCAAGGTCTACCGTTCAGTGGCAGATCTCCCGGCAAGCCCTGATGCTGCCTACGTAGGCGTCAATCGCTATCTCACCGTCGACATCGTCCGAGATCTGGCGGCCCGGCATGCGGGCGGAGCGGTCTGTTATGCCACCGGCTTTGTCGAGGCGGGCGAGGAGGGGTCTGAGCTGCAGGAGCAACTTCTGGAAGCCTCGGGCGATATGCCCCTGGTCGGACCGAATTGCTATGGGCTCCTTAACTACCTCAGCGGCGCGATGCTCTGGCCTGACCAGCAGGGCGGCCAGCGTGTCGAGGCAGGCGTGGCCATCATCACCGCCTCATCGAACGTGGGTTTCAACCTCACCATGCAGCGGCGCGGCCTGCCCATCGCCTACATGATCTCCCTGGGCAACAAGCTCAAGTTCGATCTGCACGATGCCATCCACACCTTTGCCCGAGAGGATGGGGTCACAGCGCTGGGGCTTTTTGTGGAAACCATGCCCGACCCGAAGGCCTTCCAGGAGGCGGTCGACGTCGCCCGCGATCTGGGCAAGCCCATCGTCGCCATCAAGACCGGGCGCTCCGAGGTCGCCCAGAAAATGGTGGTGTCCCACACGGCGTCGCTGGCCGGGTCTGACGTCCTGGTGAGCGCCCTGTTCGAGCGCCTCGGCGTGGCCCGCGTCGATTCCCTGGAAGCGCTCATGGAGGCGCTGAAGGTGTTGCACGTGCTCGGCCCCTTGAACGGCGGCCGGATCGCGGCCATGAGCACCTCGGGCGGCGATCTCACGCTCCTTGCCGATGCCCTGGGTCCGGACCTGTCCATGCCCCCGCTGTCCGAAAAGGTGGCCCAAGGCCTTCGCGCCACGCTGCACGAGCGGATGGTGGCCGCCAATCCTTTCGACTTCCAGATGTTCTTCTGGAACGACGAGGACAAGATGGCCGAGAACTTCTCCGCGCTGCTGGCCGAAGACTTTGATGTAGCGCTGTGTCTGCTCGACTACCCAAGGGCCGACCGTTGTGACCAGTCGACCTGGGGTGGGGCCGAGCGGGGGTTTGTCCGGGCCGTACAACAGACCGGCACCAAGGGTGCGGTGCTGGCGACCTTCGCCGATACGATTTCAGAGCCGGTGGTGGCGCGGCTAATGAAGGATGGCGTCGCCTCGTTGGCTGGCATCGATACCGGGATCGCCGGTATCCAGGCCGCGGTCGATGTAGGCGCCGCCTGGAGCCGACCTCCCTGCCCGCCGTTGCTCCCATGCCTCGGTGGATGGCAGGATGGTCCCGGCAGGGTGTTGGACGAGGCGGAATCCAAGGCCCTTCTTGCCCGCTGGGGTGTGCCGGTGCCCCCATCGCGAGTCGTCCACAGCGCCGCAGAGGCGGCCGCGGCGGCCGGAGAGCTGGGCTATCCGGTCGTCGCCAAGGCCTTGGGCGTCGCGCACAAGACCGAAGCCGGGGCCGTAAGACTCGGCCTTGCCAGCGCCGACGACGTGTCGGCGGCCGTGCTGGAGATGTCTGGCCTCTCCAAGTCCTATCTGGTCGAGAAAATGATCAACGGCGCCGTGGCGGAGCTCATTGTCGGCGTAGCCTGTGACGAGCAGTTCGGCCCCTATCTTTTGGTCGGAGGCGGCGGGATCCTGGTCGAGCTGATGAAAGACACCCAGTCCCTCCTGCTACCGGCCACCAGAGAGCGGGTGTTAACAGCATTAGCCCGGCTCAAGTGCGCACCCCTCTTCAGGGGCTTCAGAGGGGCTCCACCGGCCGACCTGAACGCCGCCATTGATGTCATCCTGGCCGTAGCGAGCATGGTAGAGCATGACCCATCGTCCATCCTCGAGCTCGACATCAACCCGCTGCTCCTCCTGCCCGAAGGCCAGGGAGTGGTTGCCGCCGATGCGCTGATCAGTCTGAACGAGAAACCTGCGAGTTGATTGATGGGCGAAGGTCTCCAACCAATTCTCATTGGCCCGAGCCCACCCCGGCTGCGGTCAGGAGACCTGGCCGAACATAGAGCATCACTTGATGGGCAAAGGTCTCCAACCAACCCTGGTTGGCCCGAGTCCAAGAACAGCAGAAAGGATCCAACCCCATGGTATCTAAAGGCAACAAGATCGAGAGAGCCATCGTCGAAAAGGCGCTGGAGTTGGGGGCGTCGCTGGCGGGTATTGCCTCCGTCACCGACCTGAAGGCCTCCCCCTCCTATGGGATCTATGCCCAGAAGCCCTTCTACGAAGAATACGATCCCAATTCGCCCGACTACCACAAATTCAAGGGGGTGAAATGGCGCGAGGAGCACAAATCGATTCTGGTGTGGGCTCTGGTCCATCCCATATCCGAGCCCTCACTCGACTGGTGGAGCATGAAGGTCCCAGGCTTTACCCCAGGCAACGGCGTGTTGAGGCTGCAGTCGAAACAGATCCGGCCCTGGCTGGAAAGAGAATTTGGCATCAAGGCT
>JASFHU010000457.1:0-4704 GCA_050123055.1 Anaerolineae bacterium | reverse complement strand
CCAATCTGAGGACCCGGTTCCAGGCCAAACTCACGTAGCAGATCGTGGCCATCCACCAGCGGGGGTGGCTTCACACGCTCGGGACGGCGATCCCAATAGTCGCCCAACATCCGCGCCGTCAATGCCACCAGGGCCGGCCACCTGCCATCCTCTGCCCCAGGCGCATGGGTGGCCCGGTGATCGGCCAGCGCGTGGACCAGCACGTCCACCCCAGCCCTGCCGGTGTCACGGAAAAAGCGATATACCGCCCGCGAGGTTACACCTTCCTGACCAGCCAGCAGCAGGGGTCGCATGTGGTGAGTGACAATGGTCTCGCCCAGCCGCACCTCACCATTGCTGAACCGGAGACGTCGCAAAGCCCGACCAACGCTTTTCGCCCCTCCCTTCTGGTGTCCGATAAAGCGAACTCGCCCATCCTCATCCACAGCCTGCGCTTCCGGCTTTCCCACGTCGTGCAATAGCGCACTCAGTTTCAGGGTCACCAGGCGGGCTCTCGAGTCGCTCATCACCCCCCGCAGATGGGCCACCACCCTGTCAGCAAAGGGGAGTAGGAGGGCAATATCAGGAGCCTCAGGTAGATCGGGCTCCAACGAGCCTCGTTCGCCATCCCTCTCCCCATTCAAGTCCTGCAGCAGTGCTTCCAGCGCCCGGACCGTCTCCAACGAGTGCTCAAGCCCATCCAGATAGTGCGGAGGCGCCTGGTCAAGACCCCGAAGGGTTTCCAATTCGGGCAAGATGACTGTCAGCAGGCCCAGTTCGTCCAGTTGAACCAGGTATGAAGCGGCCCGCGGTAGCGCTATCAGCGTTGCCAGCTCATCTCGAACGCGTTCTCCAGCCACTTGCGCCAGGGCGGCACCATCGCGCCTGATCAGCGCCTCGGTCCTCGGCGCCAGAGAAAAATCCAACTGGGCCGCCTGGCGCAGGGCCCGCAATGCCCGCAGCGGATCGTCCCGGATGCTGCTGTCCGACACAGGCCGGATCAGTCCCGTCTCCAGGTCGGCCATCCCACCATGCGGGTCGATCACCTCCTGGCGAGCGCGCGCATCCACGGCCAGGGCATTGATGGTGAAATCTCGCCGGGCCAGATCAGCGGCCAGATCCTCCCCCTGGAACCTGGCGATGTCCACCACAAAGCGGCCCCTCACCTCGTCGTGCAACAGCGCCCGGCCGGTGCTCCGCTCCTCATCCAGGGCAAAAAAGTCACCCCCAAGCTGGTTCGTCAGGCGCCGCGCCAGAATCAGGCCATCCTCAGCCGTCGCCACGTCCAGGTCAGCGATTGGCCGTCCCAGCACCCAATCTCGCACACAGCCCCCGACCAGGTATATCCCAGCGCCCTGCTGAGCCAGCCAGCTTACGACCCGATCTTCTATACCCACGCGAGCCCCAGCCAGCTCAGGCGCAGGCCAGATCTGGTCTCTCTCTGCACAGCCTCTCCGCCTCCCCGAATCCAGCCGCCAATGCCTTGAGGTTCATCTCTTCAAAGCCGGCTGGCACCCGCTCGGAAACAGCCCTCTCCAAGGCTTCCCTCGTCACCAGGCCGGTCAATCCACAGACCAGGCCCAGTGCCACCATGCTCGCCGTAATGCGGCGGCCTGTTGTCTCCTCCGCAATCTGGCTGATGGGAACCGCAATGGCCCGGTGGCTCGGCAGCCGGCTCACGTTGCTCAGGTCGACGACGATCAGACCTTCGTCCTTCACCTGAGGATAGAACTTGTCACAGGCTTCCTGGCTCATGCACAGCAGTAGGTCAGCCGACATCACCTTGGGGAAATCGATCTCCCCCCGGGCAAGGATCACTTCCGACCGGCTGGCTCCTCCCCTGGCCTCTGGGCCATAGCTCTGCGTCTGGACCGCATTCAGCCCATCGTGGACGGCCGCCGCCTCGGCCAGGATCACCCCGGCCAGGATCATCCCCTGTCCCCCTTCTCCGGCCAGGCGGATCTCGTACCGGTCCTCCAATTCGCGCCGAGCTTCCCGCCGCTGCGTATCCATGATCATCCCCTAGACCCAGCCCCTGCGTACTTTGCGCTTGCGAGGCGACAATGGACCGTGCGCCTGCTCGATCACCCGGTCATACAGTTCGGTGAATTCTGGCTTCTCAACGTCGCGGAACACCCCGCGCACGATCTTGTTCCCATCCCCTTCTTCACCCAGCTTCTCCGCTGCCCGTACTGTCATGCTGTTGTCCTTGAGCATGCGCATCATCCGGATCGGTGATTTCATGTCATTGGCCCGCCCAAACGTGGTATGGCAATAGCTCGCCACCTCTACCACCGAAAACCCCTGCTTGCGCATGGCCCGTTCCATCAACTTGTCCAGCTCCATCACGTGATAGACCGTACTTCGCGCCACAAACGACGCGCCCGCTGCCATCGAGAGCTCGCAGATAGGAAATGGCTGCTCGATGTGACCATACGGAGCCGTCGCCGAAAAAGCATCCAGCGGTGTCGTCGGCGACGATTGTCCTCCAGTCATGCCATAGATGTTATTGTTGACGACAATGGCCGTCATGTCGATGTTGCGTCGAGCTGCGTGGATAAAGTGGTTGCCACCAATCGCCAGGGCGTCACCATCACCCATCACCACAATGATCTCCATCTCTGGCCGGGCCATCTTCAGCCCGGTCGCAAACGCCAGGGCCCGCCCATGCGTGGTATGCATCGTGTTAAAGTCCATGTAGACCGGCATCCGTCCTGTGCACCCAATACCCGAGATCACGGCCACGTCGTCCTGTTCCAGCTCCATCTTTTGCACCGACCGCAGGATACTACCCATGACAATACCAATGCCACAGCCCGCACACCAGAGGTGAGGGAACCTCTTATGATGTCTCAGGTATTCATAGGCTCCTTGGTCGTGTCGCTTCATCATTCTGCCTTCTCCACGATCACCCAGAAAAGTCTGGGACTCCGGCCTCCCCAACTTGTGGGGGGCATTTTCGTCTGTTATGAGCCCTGAGCCCATTGCCCAACCCGGTACCGTTCAGTCTGTACCTGAGGTGCGCGCATGGCATCGACGATTTGCTCAGGGGTCACGATCTGGCCGTCGGCGCGGCCAACGCGAAGGACCCTGCCACGACCCACGATCCGCTCCACCTCCAGCGCAATCTGTCCCAGGTTCATCTCGGCCACGATCACTCGCTGGACATGTTCTGCTGCCCGCTCCAAAACCTGTTCCGGAAAAGGCCAAAGCGTCTTGAGTCGCAGCAGCCCAACCTTCCGCCCATACCGGGCACGGGCGATCTTGAGCGCCTGGCGGGCCGAACGGCTTGTCGAACCATACGCCACCACCAGCACTCTGGCGTCCCGGATGCCATCCTCTTCCCACATTGCGATCTCGTCCAGATTGCGCTCGATCTTGCGAAAGACCCGCTCAACCCACGGCTGGATCTCATCCAGCCGGCTGGTGGGAAAGCCCCTGGCATCGTGCAGCAACCCGGTGACATGGTATCGATACCCTTCACCAAAAGGAGCCAGGGGTGGCACGTCTGATGGTGGATTCCCGAAAGGCTCGTACCATTCCGGCGGCACCGTGGGCATCTCGCGGTTGACAATATCCTCAGGGCAGACCTCGGGCAGATCCATCTTCTCGCGCATATGGCCCACCACTTCGTCCATCATCACAAAGACAGGGCTGCGGAACTTTTCCGCAAAGTTGAACGCGTCCACCGTCAGCTCGAACGCCTCCCGTACCGAAGCTGGGGCAAGCGCAATAATCGGATGATCGCCATGCGTCCCCCACCGCGCCTGCATCACGTCACCCTGCGAAGGGCTGGTGGGCAATCCAGTACTGGGACCTGCTCGCATCACATTGATCACCACGCACGGGATCTCGGCCACTACAGCATAGCCAATGTTCTCCTGCATCAGGCTAAAGCCCGGGCCGCTTGTAGCGGTCATCGATTTCAACCCCCCGACCGATGCACCAATGACGGCCGCCATGCTGGCGATCTCATCCTCCATCTGGATGAACTTGCCGCCCAGCTTGGGCAACTCCCGCGACATGAACTCGGCAATCTCGGACGAGGGCGTGATCGGATACCCACCAAAAAACCGGCAGCCTGCCGCCACCGCTCCCAACGCACAGGCGTGGTTTCCCTGCAGTAACTGTACCGTCACAGGTCGCCTCCGGGCAGTGCTCCCTTCTCGGCCAGATCGCTGAGCTCCGCGAGCTCCTCTACCTCGTCTGGATCAAGCCGGCGAACAGTGATAGCCAGGTCTGGGCAATGCGTATCGCACCAATGGCAGGCCGTGCACTTTTCAGGCTCCACGATGATTGGCCGGCCCTGCCCGTTGCTCTCAAATACGCCCTGCGGGCAGAATTCAATGCAGATGCCACAGCCCTTGCACCAGGTGCCAAAGATGGTCACACGACCTCGGGGACGGGGGGGGCGGGGCCTGCTGGCCTTGGAAATCTGAACGGTGGACTCTGCCACCGTTTCTTCATCACTCATATTCTGAACCTCCCACCTACCAGCGGGCACGTCATCGCTGCCCGGAACTCGTGCCCTATTGTACCACCACCCATTCAAGTGTCAAGAATGAGAAATGCAAACGCTGCGATTTGCCGCCTGGTCCAGCATCAGATCCCTGCCGGCGCTCACCGTCCCGTTTCCGAACGGGCACCATCCCGTTTCCGAACGGGCACCATCCCGTTTCCGAACGGGCACCATCCCGTTTCCGAACGGGCACCATCCCGTTTCCG
>JASFHU010000456.1:0-4705 GCA_050123055.1 Anaerolineae bacterium | reverse complement strand
ACCTCGGTGGGCGGGGAACCAGGATCCGATTGGCAACCTGGCTTCTTTCGCACAGCACAGAACGACGCCCTGTCGGGTCGCGTGGCCGCCACCTTTGCCTTTCAGCAGCTTGGAGCCACCAGGGCAGCCACCATTAACGACGGAGACCCGTACACGCAGGGGCTCACCGATACATTCGAGCAGGCATTCACCGAGCTGGGCGGTGAGATCGCGTTGGCAGCCGGCATTAACAAGGGAGACACCAACATGGAACCGGTACTGACCGCCGTGACCAGGTCCGGGGCCGAACTCCTGTACTTCCCTGTTTTCCGACCGGAGGCGGATTACATCGTCCAGCAAGCCACGGAAGTGGAGGGGATGGAGGACCTCACACGCATGACCGCCGAGGGGGTGTACCAGGACGCCTTCATTGAAGCTGCGGGAGAAGCTGGCTTAGGGGTATACATGGTGACACCCGCCCCACCAGAAGGCCCGGCCCGCGACGCCCTTGTCTCCAGGTTCGAGACCCAATACGGTGCCGCACCCACCACGGTTTACTATGCCTACACCTACGACTCGGTCGATCTGCTGCTCAACGCTATCGAGGCGGTGGCCGTGCAGGAGCCAGATGGCAGCCTGCACATCGGCCGCCAGTCCCTGCGCGATGCCCTGTACGCCACCAGCGGTTACCAGGGACTCACCGGCAGCCTTACCTGCGACGAGTTCGGAGATTGCGGCGTTCCCAGGTTCCAGGTCACACGTTTGGATGATCCCGCCGCCGGGCTGGAGGGCTTGGCGGCCAATGTGGTCTACACGTACCCGCCAGAGCAATAGACCGGTGCTGGCCCACGGGTCCCTTTGCGAGGGGAGGAAAGGAATGGTCGAAGGCAAGATTCTGGTCCTGATTCTGCTCGCCACCGTACTGTTGGCCGGCTGTGGCTTAACCACCCCACCCTTTGAATGTACCGACGCCATCGGCTGCGTAGAGATCGCGCCAGGCGATCCCATCAAGATCGGTGTGTTGCAGTCCTTGAGTGGCGACATGGCCCTCCCGGGCTCGGATCACCTTCGGTGCATCGAGCTGGCCCAGTACGACCGGGGAAGTGAGCTCCTGGGCCACCCCATCGAGCTGCATACCGAAGATTCGCAGTGCTCAGGAGAGGGAGGGACCACGGCTGCCCTGAAGGTCGCCGCTGACCCACAGATCGTAGGCATCGTTGGCCCTGCCTGTTCCGGCGCAGCGGCCACGGCCATGGATGTAGTGTCTGAGGCAGGTTTGGTCATGATCTCGGGCTCGAGCAGCTCGCCCTCTCTGACCTCTGTGGCCGGAGAACAGGGCCCCGACTGGCAGCTAGGCTTCTTTCGCACCGCCCAAAACGACGCGCTGGTCGGGCGCGCGGCGGCAACCTATGCCTTCGAGCAACTCGGCGTGACCAGGGCGGCGACCATCGACGATGGAGACCCCTACACCCGTGGACTGGCCGATACATTCGAGCAGGCGTTCACCGAGCTGGGTGGCCAGATCGTGCTGGCCACCGCCGTCAACAAGGGCGATACCGACATGCGACCGGTGCTGACCGCCGTGGCCGCCTCTGGGGCCGAATTGCTCTGGTTTCCCGTCTTTCGCATGGAGGGGGACTATATTGTCCTACAGGCCAAAGAGATGGAAGTGTTGGAAGACGTCACACTCATGAGTGCTGAGGGGTTGTACTTCCAAGCCTTTATCGAATCTGTGGGCGAGGCAGGCACAGGGATGTACTTTAATACACCCGCCAGGCCAGAAGGGCCGGCTTACGATGCTTTTTTTTCCAGATATGAGGCGATGTACGGGCAACCGCCCACCTCCACACCCTACCACGCTCACACCTACGATGCCCTCAACCTGCTCCTCGACACTATCAAAGCGGTGGCCGTGCAGGAAAAAGGTGGCACACTGCACATCGGCCACCAGGCCTTGCGCGACGCCTTGTATGCCACCGCCGGATACAAGGGTCTGACCGGCAGCCTCACCTGTGACCAGTACGGCGACTGCGGTGCCATCAGGTTGCAGACCACGCGCCTGGATGATCCGGCCGCCGGGCTGGAGGGGGTGGCGGCCAACGTGGTCTACACCTACCCACCAGAACAATAGGCCCGTGCTGGTCCACAGGTCCCTTTGCGAGGAGAGGAAAGGAATGGTCGAAGGCAAGATTCTGATCCCGGTGCTGATCGCCGTTGGCCTATTGGCCGGCTGTGGGTCTGCGACCCCACCTTTTGAATGCACCGACGCTATCGATTGCGTAGAGATCGCGCCGGGCGATCCGATCAAGATCGGTGTGCTGCAGTCCTTGAGCGGCGAGTTGGCCCTCCAGGGACGGCAGAACCTTCAGTGCATCGAGCTGGTTCTGGACGACCGGGGCGGTGAGTTCCTTGGCCATCCCACCGAGATTCACAGTGCAGATTCGCAGTGCTCCGGAGAGGGCGGGACCACCGCCGCCCTGAAGGTCGCTGCCGACCCACAGATTGTGGGCATCATCGGCCCCACCTGTTCCGGGGCAGCAGCCACGGCGATGAAGGTTTTGTCCAAGGCTGGCCTGGTCGCGATCTCGGCCTCGAGCAGCTCGCCCTCCCTGACCTCTGTAGCCGGAGAGCAGGGTCCCGACTGGCAGCCCGGCTTCCTCCGCACGGCCCAGAACGACGCGCTGGTCGGACGGGCGGCGGCAACCTATGCCTTCGAGCAGCTTGGCGTGACCAGGGCAGCGACCATCGACGATGGAGATCCCTACACCCGGGGACTGGCCGATACGTTCGAGCAAGCATTCACCGAGTTAGGCGGTCAGGTCGTGATGGCCACCGCCGTCAACAAGGGCGACACCGACATGCAACCGGTCCTCACCGCCGTCGCTGCCTCTGGGGCCGAATTGCTCTTCTTTCCCGTCTTTCGCATGGAGGGGGACTATATTGTCCTGCAGGCCAACGATATGGACGAGTTGGAAAGCGTCACGCTCATGAGTGCTGAGGGGTTGTACTTTGACGCCTTCATTGAAGCTGTGGGCCAAGCCGGTGTAGGGATGTACTTCAATACGCCCATGAGGCCGGAAGGACCGGACTATGATGCCTTTATGACCAGGTATCAGACGAAATACAATGAACTGCCCACCTCATCGCCTTACCCTCCCCACACCTACGACGCGGTCAATCTGCTTCTCGACACCATTGGGGCGGTGGCTGTGCAGGAAGAGGATGGCACATTGCATATTGGCCGCCAAGCCCTGCGCGACGCTCTGTACGCCACCGCCGGATACCAGGGGCTGACCGGTAGCCTCACCTGCGACCAATACGGCGATTGCGGCGGCGGCAGGTTCCAGGTCGTGCGGTTGGACGACCCGGCCGCCGGGCTGGAAGGGGTGGCGGCCAACGTGGTCTACACCTACCCAGACGGCGAATAGAGACACGGAATCGATCGAGATGGACAGACGGAAACTTTTGCCTCAACGCTGGCGCGAACTGGGTATCACCGCCAAGTTCGCTTCCGCGTTCGGCCTGCTCCTGGCCCTGATCATGCTGGTATCGCTCACCAGCTACCTGGCCCTGTCGGCGGTTCGCCGCCAGACAGAAGCGGCCATTGTGACCAGCATGGAGATCCAGCGCCTGGTCCTTGAGATGGACGCGGGCTTACAGCGCGCTCGCCAGCTAGAAAGGGATCTTTTCCTGCGCTGGCCATCGGTCGGCTTTTCCCAGGCGCTGGAGACCTATGCCCAGAGGCACGATGAACAGATCGCTCGGGTGATGGCTCTCAGCGCCAGCTTGCAGCAGCTTATCGCCGAATCGGACGTGAGCGATGCGCTGCGTGAGAGCGAGGTCAGCCTGAATTTTTATCTCTCAGCGGCCGACCGCTATGCCGCCACCTTTGATGAAGCCCTCGAGCTGGCGGCCGACCTGGCCACCGATGAGACCGGCGCACAGGCGCGGCTGGCGCAACGTTCTGAGCGCCTATACGACACACTGCAACCGGCCGGCGATCTCGATCTGATGGTCCTGTACCGTGAAATGCAATCCTTTGAAAAGGACTACCTGGTGACACGGCAGCGCCCCAACATGCAGTCGGCTTTTAACGTGGCTGGGCTGTTGCGCGAGGAGATCAGCCGCTCGCCGATACTGGATGGAGACGAAAGGGCTCAGGCTCTGGACCATCTGGACGATTACCTGGCAGTGGCCGAGGAGATCCTCCTGCTCGACGTCGAGATCCTCCACAAACTCAACGAGTTTGAGCTTCAGGCCGAGGCCGTTGACCCCATTTCCGAAGAACTGATCGCGCTGGCCAGCGCCGAAATGCAACGTGCCCGCGACCAGATCACCAGGACCAGCCGGCTCGCGACGCTGCTGCTGGTTGTAGCCGTCCTGGCGGCTGTGGCGCTGGCCATCGTCATTGGCCTGGCCCTCAACAACAGCATCACGCGCAACGTGGTCAAGTTGACCGGGACTGCTGGCGAGTTGCAGGGCGGCAATTTGAACATTCGCGCCCAGATCGACAGCGCCGACGAGCTTGGCCAGCTTGCTGACAGTTTCAACGCCATGGCCTCCTACATCAACGTGCTCGTGGATACCCTGGAACAGAGGGTAGAGGAGCGCACCGCTGACCTGACAGAGAGCAACGTTCAACTCGAACGGGCCAACGAGGAGCTGGCGCGTGAGATCGGCGAGCGCATGCGTGCAGAACAGGAACGCGAACGCCTATTGATCGCCG
>JASFHU010000455.1:0-4712 GCA_050123055.1 Anaerolineae bacterium | reverse complement strand
CGGTCCCCACCATGCTGGTTGGCGGCAGACAGGGCTGGCTGGGTACCTCCAATGGCTGCGGGCTGTCAGGCCGGTTCGGCCCCTTGCCCGTCAAAATAGTCGTTGGCCGAGTTCTGGAAGAGGACGAACAGGGCGTAGGCGCCCAGGGCCGTGCCGATGGGAAAGGCGAGTAGGCTCAGAATCCCGTCGACGATGCCCAGGATCTGCCCCCACTTTTTCCGCTTGAGCAGCCCGTAGCCGGCCAGAATCCCGGGCAGGGCCAGCAAGCCGAAAAACAGCAGTCCGACGGTGCCGATGAGGCCCAGAATCGGCAGGGCCACCGCATCGCCGCTATCGGCGGCCGCAAAAACGCCGAGACCTGCAAAGAATACGAACCCGCATAGCCCCAGCAGCAGGAATACGGAGTTGGCTATGATGTTCAGCCAGGCGACGATGGACACGTGCATGTGCAGATCTTTTTCAGACAACTGGTTCATTTTGACACTCTCCTTTCACCCACTATACGACAGGTCTGCGAAAAAGGTATCGGCCAGGTGGGTAATCTTTGAATTGGCCAGGTGGGCAATTCTGAAGGTGGCAAACCGCGTCCTGGACCTGCTGCCACCTGGGCAATGGGTCAGTATCCCGACTTTGTATCGGCCGTAGGTCTGTGCTCGCTCTGCCTTGACATGAGGATGGAGATGGCATACAATAGCCGGTGAGATGACTGACGCATCCAAAGTTGTGGAAACCATCAGCATAGCCTTGACCAATCAGCCGGACTTGGTGGCCGTCTACCTCTTTGGCTCCACGGCCCGGAACCAGGCTCATGCACTGAGTGATGTGGATGTGGCCGTGCTCTTTGCGGACGAGCTATCAGCGGCAGACCTGTTTGCCCGCACGCTGGAGATTGGCACCATTCTGGACGAGGCACTGTATCTGCCGGTGGACGTGATTGCCTTGAACCGAGCCCCGCCAGCCCTGTGCTTCCAGGTGCTGAAGCATGGCCGACTGCTCCTAGAGCCAGATCGTACGCAGCGTTGTGTCTTTTTCATGCACGCCCTGAGCCGATACTACGATGCCAAACCATACCTCGAGTATCACAACACCCGACTTCTGTCCAGGATCAGAGAGGAGGGACTGGGAGGTGGATACCACGGCCATCGCAGCGCGCTTGCGCAAGCTAGACAGCTATCTGCGTACCTTGCGGCAGATGCAAGCAGTACCCCTGGATGAGTACCTGAGCGACGACAACATCCAGACCATCGTGGAACGCAAGCTCCAACTGGCGATCCAGGCCTGTATGGACATTGCCAGTTACCTGATCGGTCAGCTTGGGCTGACGGCGCCGGAGGAGCCACACAACGTCTTTGCCGTGCTGGGGCAGGAAGGTGTGATCAGTCGCGAACTGATTGTCCGGTTTCTGTCTTCCGACTCATCGACAGCGTAGACGGAAAAGGGTCCGAAATCGTGCTGGAGGCTCTGGAAGGCGCCGGCTACCGCTGTTGGATCTGCTCCATGTAGACCTGGATGGCGGGAACGGCGGTCAGCTTTTCGTAGAAAAAGTTGTTGACAATGTTGATGGCCGCTGCCCGCGATGCCTCCACCTCGGCCTGCCATTTCTCCTGGCTCTCCCGCCGGCTGGACAGGGCGTGGCGCAGGATCAGCAAGGCGCGCACCATCTCCAGCTCCACGGCGCCCTCCAGTACCTCAACCACGCCCAGGATCAACTGGTCCGCCTGCTGGTGCACGGACCGCAGGGAGATGCTGGAACCGGGCAGGAGCGCTTCGTCCAGCGTGCGGACCAGCGACCAGACCTGGTACAGCACGGTGGTGGGCTCATCAAACAGTTCCCGCAGATAGGCGGCTTCGTGGTAGCGGCCCGTATAACGAAAGACGTTGTACATGCGCTTGGCCGCCTTGCCATAGTTGGCCTGCTGGCCCAGGTACTTTTTGACCTCCCCCTCCAGTTGGGCCACGTACTCATCGAGAGCATCCTCGGAGACATGGCGCACCAGCTTGGCGAAAACGGGGATCGATTCCGCCTCCAGATAGACCTCCTGAAAGTAGGGGTCCAGGTACCCATCCAGCGGGACGACAGTGCCATCGGGCGCCTCCCAGGTGACGTCGAGCATGTTGCTGGCGTTGGCCAGGCGGCCGCGGATGGGATCGGCGATCACCCAATCGAGCTTGCACCAGCCGGGATCCTGGGCCACCTCGTCCCAGCGGATCTCGGCACGGCGGCCATCGGGATAGAAGCCGTCGATCTGTTGCGCCCGCACCTCATCGACCCGCCAGGCAATGGAGGAACCGGCAGGATGGGTGCGACCCTCCTTGACAATGTCCGCGGCAAAGGAACCAAAGCGCACCTGGATCAGTTGGTAGGTCTCCCCTTTTTCTGTAGCCAATGCTTTGTCCCTGATCACCCGGGCCAGGGTGCGACAAGCCTCCTCGCGGCTGCCGGCCTTGATGTTCACCCGTTCGAAATAGTCACAATCACCGGGATAGGTCTGAATCTTGGACTGGGCGGCCGACCCCGATAGCGCCAACGCGGTCTCGACCACGCCCGGCTCATCCTCAAATTCGACCAGGCGCCCAATCTGGCGGAAATAGGCCAGCTCTTCGGGGCTGAAATCGAGCATGGTGACGGTATGGCCAAAGACCCCTGTCTGGGGGTCGAACACGATGTCATCCCCCTCTGACCAGGAGGCCATCGCCGCCAGCCACTGGAGCGCTTCGGCCTCATTCACCTCTACCCCCAGGCGATTCGCCGATTCGATGATGCGGGCAATATCCGCCGCCGGTGGTGATTCTCTATCGCTCACTGCGTTCTCTCCTTCTGTTCGGCAAACATAGCTTCCAGGATCTCGGCCGCGTTGAGTGCATCGGCCAAGGCGTGGTGTTCCAGTTCCCTTTGGTCGAGGTAGCGCCTGCTGGCCTGCCCGTAGGAGGTACCCTCCCAGCTTACGCCATGCAATCCCATATAATAGACTTTGAGATCCAGCGCCGCGTGTCCGAGAGGGTTGCGGCCCAGATAGCGATAAAAGTACTCGCTGACAAACATCCAGTCAAAGGGGGCGTTCCAAGCCGCAAAGACGGGCCGGGCGCCTGCCGGCACAACCTGGGCCAGCCAGTCAGCGAACCATTGCATCGCCTCGGCTGGCGGCGTTCCCTCGGCCCGGAGCCTTTCCAGCGATAGGCCACTCACGGCCATGGCTTCTGCCGTCCACGCCTCGCGATCGGGCTGCAGCTCCACGTAAAAGGTCTGCCGCGGCTCCCCCAGCGTGCAGGCGCCGATGGACAACAGGGCGTGCTGTCCCGGGCTAGGGCCGGAGGCTTCGACGTCGACGACGATGTAGGCCTCAGTCACTTGTGGCTGTGTCAAGGCATCTCCCCCCAGATCGTGTATTCCGATGATACCATACCCCAACCCAATGCGCAACATGCAGAGGGTAGGCGTGATTTGGTCAGATGCGAGTCAGGAATGCGTCAAACGCGCGAGCCCGACGTGGCGTATACTGAGGCTGTCTTTTGTAGCTTTGTGGGGATGGTGGTATAATGAGAGCGCAGCCATATCGGATGCTTTGTCCGTGCCGCAGCTCAAGTACGCGAACCAGCCAACGGACAAAGCCTGGAACCGGGTTGGCCTAGGAGGTCCTATGCCCGACGCAGGATTTGATACCCTCAGTTGCGTATACTTTGCCCTGTTCTTCGTCGGCCTCGGCTATGCGCTCTTTGTCGTGATCACCGGCGGCCTGTCGGACGTGGATATGCCCGACGTGGACATTGACGTACCGCAGATCAGCCTGGGGGGTGACGTGGAGATTCCGGGGGCAGGGGTCAGTATCAGCGGGGCCGAGCTGCCGGCCGGGGGCCTCGATGCCCCCGACGTGTCGGTGTCGCCCATCAGTCCCATCACCATCGCCACCTTTATCACCGTCTTTGGCGGGATCGGGGTGATCACGACCCAGCTTTTCGACCTCAGCCCCGGGCTGAGCCTGGTGATCTCGCTCCTGAGCGGGTTGGGCTGTGCCGGACTCATGTACCTCTTTTACAGCCAGTTCCTGATCCGTTCCCAGGGATCCAGCGAGCTGCGCCGCGGAGAGCTTATCGGCATGCACGCCGAGGTGACGGTGGCCATCGGCGAGAGCACGGCGGGTCAGGTGAGCTACCTGACCAAGTCGGGGCGGATGAGTTCCATGGCCCGTTCTCTGGATGGGAGCCCGATCCCGCGTGGCCAGTTTGTCCAGATCGAGCGCAGAATCGGCCACCAGGTGTTGGTCAGACCGATATCGCTTGAATCGGAGGAGGAGGTGTAGCAAGGCAGCCAGCACAAGATCGGTCGAGAAGGATTCTGATGCCGGGCGGTGCCTGCTCCAGTCCGCCTGCGCCTGGAAATTCGGCAAGAAGGATTTAGATTTCGAAAGGAGACAAAAAAGATGTGGACCGCGATCCTAGTCGCAGCCGGAATACTGTTCGTTGTCTTTACCACGGCTGGCTTTTATGCCAGCCGCTACAAAAAGGTCGGCCCGAACCAGGTTCTCGTGATCTCTGGCCGGCGGCGTGAGTCGACGATTACCAACCCTGTGACCGGGCAGAAGGAAGTCGTTGGCTTCCGCGTCGTCAAGGGCGGCGGCAGCTTTATCATCCCCGTGCTGGAACGGGTGGACATCCTCTCTATGGAGATCCTGACCATCGAGGTCGAGGTACGCAGCGTCTACACCGTGGAGGGC
>JASFHU010000454.1:0-4720 GCA_050123055.1 Anaerolineae bacterium | reverse complement strand
ATGTCACCCCAACGGGGATCTGGCGATCCCGTTCGAGCGAGAAACTGCGGGCGCCTACACCCCTCGCAGCATCGCTGCCAGGATCGCGGCCCGCTTCGGTAGGGAGCTAATGAGCGCATGCTCGTCGATGGCGTGTCCCCCGTCGCCTACCACGCCCATGCCGTCCAGCGTCGGCACGCCCAGCGCGGCCGTCAGATTGCCGTCGGACGCGCCGCCGGTGCTGGCCTCCGAAAGGTCCAGCCCCATCCCGCGGGCCAGATCTTGGGCCCTGCCAAAAAGGGCCGCGATCTCGGCCGTGCGTTCCATCGGCGGCCGCTCGAACCCCCCTGTCACTTTGACCTCCGCCCCCGGCAAGTGCGGCCTCAGGCTCTGCATTTGGGCTTCGACCCGCTCCGCCTCGGCCACATGGACGATACGCACGTCGATCTCGGCCCAAGCCTCGGCCGGCACTACATTGCGCCGCGTCCCGCCGCCGGCCCGACCCACGTTAAAGGTCGTGCCGCGCTCGTAGTCGGTAAAGCCCTGGATGGCCTGCACCTGGTGGGCCAGCTCCTGCAGGGCGTTGATCCCCCTGGCGTGGTCGGCGCCCGAGTGGGCGGCTCGCCCGGTCACCTCAACCCGGTAGTCGCCCACCCCCTTGCGCGCCGTCTTGTACGAGCCTTCGGGCGGCACCGGCGGCTCCATCACAAAGACCAGTCTGTGCTTGAGCGCCTCGGCCTCAATGATCGAGCGCGAGGTCAGGCTGCCGGTCTCCTCGTCTGAGGTGAGCAGCAGTGTGACCGCACCCGCCGGGAGCAGGCCCAGCTCGCGCAGCGCCCGCACGGCCCACAGCGTGATCACGATCCCGCCCTTCATGTCGTGGGCGCCGGGCCCGTATAGCCTGCCCTCCTCGATGCGCACCGGTCGCTCGGCCACCGTGCCCACGTCCCAGACGGTGTCCATGTGGCACAGCATCAGTGCGCCGCCCTGGCCCTCGCCCCAGCGGGCGCGCACATGGTCGCCGGCCTCGGCCTGGGGCAACGTCTCCACGCGGGCCCCCAGCGCTAACAACTCGGCGGCCAAATAGGTGCTGAGCCGGTCCAGCGAGGGCTTGTGGTCGGTGGGCGATTCCAGCTCGATCAGGAGGGTGAGCTGGTCCGCCATCTGGCCCTGGTGGCGGCGCAAAAAGGTCAGAATCTCCCGGTTGATTTCATGTTCCATAGTTTGTGTCTCCTTCTCTCGAGGACTTTGAGGGGGAGAACGGCATCTGAGGATGCCGCACCGCCCGCTCGCATGTGGTCGCACGCAAGGGTGAGCGCAAGCTTGTCCTGTTGCATTCTGCCATAACATGGGCAATTATGCAAGGTCTCTGCCGACGGGACTCGGGCTGAGGCAAACTCGGACTCGGTCAGAGACTTTTACCCAACGTAGCCAGCCTGATTAACGCCCCGCTGGCTTGGTGCGTTCACTGAAGGATCAGCCGGGCACGGACCTGAACATACTCGCTACTCCCAACCGAACCAGACAAGTCTAGGACTCCGCAACTTGTCGGGGCGTCTTCGTCTGTGACGGTTCCGCTGCACCCTCTGGTGAGTTCCAGTTTTGACTTTCTGGCCGATATCGTGTATAATTGAATCGACCAATCAATTGATCGATGGGGGGCGACATGCGCCGTGTGGTAAGCGCCACTGAGGCACGTATCCGCTTTGGCGAACTGATGCGGCAGGCGGTGGAGGATCACGAGACCATTATCGTCGAACGTGGGGGTAGGCCTCACGTGGTCGTCATGTCGGTCAAAGCATACGAACGCCTGCTAAAGCGACAGCAACAGGGCGACTGGAAGGACCTGGTTCGCGGAGCACGAGTTCAGATTCAAGCTGAATTGGGTGAGCGCCCGCTGCCACGGCCAGAGGAGATACTCGATCAGGTTCGGGAGGGTCGCGATGGACAACTCCTGGGTATGTGTTGATGCCAACCTGGTCATCCGCCTGGTTGCTGACCCGGCCGACGAGCCGGTCCGGTACGTGTGGGAACAGTGGGACGCTGAACGGAGGCAGCTTGCGGCGCCGACCTTATTGTACTATGAAGTAGCCAATGCCCTGTACCGCTACCAGAAGCTTGGCTATCTGAGTTCATCCTCAGTGCAGTTGGCTTTTAGTGCTGCCTTGGCCCTGCCACTCGAGCTCCATGCAGAACCTGACCTGCACTGGCGGGCTCTGGACCTGGCCGGCAGGTTCTCTCTCCTGGCTGCCTACGATGCTCACTATCTTGCCCTAGCCGAACTGCTGGAGGGTGAGTTCTGGACGACCGACGGGCGACTGGCTCGTACGGTTCAACCATCTCTGCCCTGGGTTCATCTGGTGGAGTGAGACGAGGACGAATTGTTCATGACTGATTTCAGAGGACCGGTCTGTGCCATCTGCAACGTGCGGGCCTGCAGCGCCGAGCCGGGCACAAAGACACTACCCGCCTTCTGTCCCATGCCCGGCGAGACCGAGTTGCTCCAGGCGGTCGAGCGATCTTACATCGAGCAGGACGAGCTGCGGAGACTGGCCCTGGAGTCGGCCCGGACCGAAGCTGCGGGCTATTGCCGCGCCACGCGCATCGAGGAGATCATGGACTTTGCCCGGCGGCTCGGCGCCAAGAGGCTGGGCATCGCCCACTGCGTCGGCCTCATGCGCGAGGCCCGGTTGGCCTACGACATCTTTCGGGCCGGGGGCTTTAGCGTCAACACCGTATGCTGCAAGGCGGGTTCCATCCCCAAGGAGGCCATCGGCCTCAAGGACGGGGAAAAGATACGTCCCGGCCAGTTCGAGGCCCTGTGCAGCCCGGTGGGGCAGGCTGCCCTGCTGGCCAAAGCCGGCACCCAGCTCAACGTCGTCATAGGCCTGTGCGTGGGTCACGACAGCCTCTTTTTCATGCACTCCAAAGCGCCCACTACCGTGTTGGTGGCCAAGGATCGGGTCCTGGGCCACAACCCCGTCGCCTGCCTGTACACCAGCCATTCCTACTACAGCCGGCTGGCAGATTGATTACGGAGACAGCTAAACGTGGGCCAATCGAAACCTCCCGCAGGTTGCACTATGTTCGAAGTGGAATTCAGGGGCTCCTAGATCGCCGGAGCCATTTTGAGTCCGGCAGCAAACCTGCGGGAGGTTTGTCCTGCTCCAAGGCCCTACCCGATCCGCACCTCGGTCTTGCCGTCGAAATAGGTCAACCGGTCTGGTGGCAGTAGGACCGGTAGCCAATCCCCCCGCCCAACCAACTCGCTTGACGGGATGGTGACGGCCATGTCAGGCAGGGGTGGACAGGTCAGATACAGCGTTTGCGTGCGCCGGGGCAGGTCGCGCTCGATGTGCACCACGCGGCCCTGGAAGGTCGGCGGCTCCTCAGCCGCCAGCCGCGCCTGCTCAGGCCGGATGCCCAGGATCAGCTTCCAGCCAACCTGCAGGCGGTCGCGGACGATGGCCGGCACCGGGACCTCCACGTCACCCAGTTGCCAGGACCCCCGTTCATTGAGGTGGCCGGACAGCAGGTTCATCGGCGGGTTACCCAAAAAGCCGGCCACAAAGGCGTTGATCGGCGCGTCGTAGAGCAGGGCATAGGTGCCCACCTGCTCCACCCGCCCTGCCCTCATGATCGCCAATTGCTCGCCGATGGCCGCTGCCTCGGCCTGATCGTGGGTCACATAGATGGCCGTGTGACGCAATCGCCTCAAGATCTGCCTGATCTCCCCTCGCGTCCGCAGCCGCAGCTTGGCGTCCAGGTTTGAAAGCGGTTCGTCCAGGAGAAAGAGGTCGGGCTCGCGCACCAGCGCCCGTCCCACGGCCAGTCGCTGCTTCTCACCGCCGGCCAGTTGGCCCGGCTTGTGCCGCAGCAACTCCTCAAAGCCGACCCCCATGATCTCGGCCGTGATCAGGATGCGCTCCATCGCCTCTTCGGAGGGACGCCGGCGGGCTTTGAAGGTGAAGCCCAGGTTGTCGAACCCGTTCATGTGCGGGTAGAGGGCGTAGCTCTGAAAGACCATGCCGATGCTACGCTCGTAGGGTGGGACGTCGTCCATTAGCTTGCCGTCAAAGTAGACGTGGCCCTCGTGGCTCTCCAGGCCGGCTACGACCCTTAGTAAGGTACTCTTGCCGCAGCCCGAAGGGCCGAGCACGGCCATCGTCTCGGCGTCGTGCACCAGCAGGTCCACCCCATCCAGCGCGACGAGAGACCCGCCCGTGGCGTGGTCCGGCGGGGGTTTCTGCCCGGGCAGCTTTGGCCGGGCGCCCGGCCCGTAGACTTTGCGTACTTTCTCCAGCCTGATGGTGGCCATGTGTGTCAACCTGCTGGGGCTCGGGATCCAGCCAAGCCCACTCCAGACATTTGCATGCGCCGGCCCGAAGGCGCTGGTCACGGACCCGGCCGGCCACGGACCGGCCGGAGCATTGGAGGCCCAAGGGAGCCGGAATAGCCTGGCGTACAAGTACATTATAGCACAAGCCTGGCGCGAGAACAATCCCCTTTCGGTTACATTACCTATTGGTGCAAATGACCCACCGTGGTAGAATATGATTAGCGACCATCGGGGGATGAGCAGATAGGTGCAGGCCTGCATCAAGCTCCAGCGAGATTCACGGCGGGTCCAGGTCTCTTTGAACGGTGGCCAGGCCTTTGCGCACCGTGCGCGTATAGGGATGGTCCGGCGGCAGGGTTTGCTCAAAGATGGCCAGCGCCCGCTCGTAGGCCGCCCGCGCTC
>JASFHU010000453.1:0-4723 GCA_050123055.1 Anaerolineae bacterium | reverse complement strand
TCTACCTGGTCGGTTGGATCGCGCGGCCGGTGGCCTTTGGGATCATGGCCGGCACCGTGTTGGTCGCTATCCTCCTCATTGCCTGGCAGTACGAACGGGTCCTGCGACTGTTAGGCCGGGTGGGAACCCGGCTGGCCCAGCCCCTGGCCCGGGTGCCCGTGATCGGGCGCCGCCTGGCCCAGCGCCTGCCGCAGCAGCTTGAACGTCTGTCCGGCGATGCATTGGTCCAGAACCGCACCGCGGTACAGGCGTTCCTCCTTACACTGGTGATGTACGCGCTGCTCTCCGCCCGGCTGTTCTTTATCAGCCAGGCCCTGCAGCTCGACATTCCGTGGTATCTGTTTGCCATGGGGGTAGCCGTGACACAGTTGGCCGTGGTGTTTGCCATCACACCCGGCTCCCTTGGCTTCCTGGAGGGTGGCTGGGCGGCAGTGTTGGGGTTAGCGGGCCTCAGCCTGGAGCAGTTTACCACCTTTGTCATCGGCCGGCGTGCCTACGTGTTGGTCTTTACCTTGATCGGCACGTTGTTGGCCTTTGCCTGGATCCGCGAGAGTCCGGCCCGCCTTTTCCGCGCTGTGCTCTCTGCTTCACGCGAGCCAGCCCGGGACGACACGCTGCCTCCAGCCGAAAACAGTACTGCTGAAGCAGGGACCTCCGAAGTTGTGCAAACCCAGGGGGCGGCCAGAATCTCCGATGCCTGATCGGCTCAGAAGGGTAGTCCGTACTTGATCGTCAGGTAGGCACGCAACAGCACCATCCCCGTCATCATCAGAATGGCCAGTGCTGCCCCCACCGTCAGCGGAACCAGGGCCTGGCGCCACGTGCTGGCATATCCCTCTCGACCCAAGACCACGGTGGCAATCATCGAATTGATGAGCGTCAGCATCATCACCACCCCCAGGCTGCTGAGGATGGCCAGCGGGTAGAGCAAAAAGTTGATCTCGGCCTGGATGACCCAAACCAGCACCGCAATCACAGGCAGGATGGCGAGCAGTTCCCAGATGTTTTTGAGTACCCGCTCCCGTGTAGCATTCCGCCACATAGTATAGTTAAAGATCGGAAAGACAAGGGTGATGAGTGCCAACCCATTGAGCATACCGGTCGTTAGCCGCAGCCAGTTCTGGGGCTCGTAGAGATTTGGCGCGCCGGGAAAGAAGGTCAGGTAAGAGTTAAACCCGTCAAAGGCCCAAAAAGCTATGAACAGTATCAGAATCCCCAGCACAGGGACGGAAGGCAGCCGAGAGGCTCGCTGGCGGCCGAGGATCAGCATGGCCACCAGGCCGACGATAGCGCCCAGGAATGTGCCTGTACACCGGGCGCAGAGCGGTAGTTGGTGTCCGTCCAGGAAAAAGGACCGCTCCGGGATGCGGTGGCAGATCGCATAACCCACCACATCGGCCTTGCCCAGCAGTGTCGAGGGCGGAAGCAGGGCGAAAAAGAGAATGACAAATGAAGACAGGGCCAGGATGACGATCGTCAGCCTGGGCCAGCGGGGGGAGACAGGTGTCATTTCTGTATTCTTCTGCAATGAGTGTCCTTTCCATCGCTGGTGGTTGACTAGTGTTTCGCGGCGCAAGAAAGCCCATAATTGTCGCCTTTAATTTGGCGACGGCGTAAACCCGAAACGTGTTGATTCAGCGCGAAACACTTTGGCAGTTGGGCGGCAAGGCGTTGGCCTACTGCATGGTCACCTACGCCCAACAGCACTAGGGCCTGGTCACGGCTAGTACTTGAGCCACCATCTCCGAATCAGGTCCAAAGATGGCCAATACCATAGTACCCCTCCAGGTCAGGACGGCAACCTGGGACGGTGTCTCCCACCACACCTCAGATTCTGAGCTGCGAGTGGCTGGCTGCGAAAACTTGGCCTCGGCGTACTGTGTGTATGCCGAGACAAACTCTTCCCGGTCTTTCGCACTATCCCAGACGGTGGCAAAAGCCAACAATGTCCCATCACCCCGTGCGTAGACAGCATATTGGTCACCATCCCAGCCCTGGCTGGCCAGATCGGTTGTTGCCTGGTCCACCTGCTGGGCCAGGTAGAGGCTGGTCTGGAACTCGCCCAGAGTATCCGCCTCGACCAGGCGCCAGCCGGTGCCCAGCGTGTCGGTGAGCGGCGGGAGGGCGATGATCTCTGGTTCATCTCTCGACAGGTATTTCTCCGGATGGAGGATCTGTTCGCTGGATTGGGGTGGATCGGCATAGGCAGCATCCACGGCTTGCCAGCCCTCTTCCTGCAACAAAGAGACAAAGTCAAGACCGTAGGTGTAGGGAAAGGAAAAGGTCTCGCGGATGATGGGCGGGGCGGCATTCACCACCTCCTCACTGTCCTGACTCTCCCCGTCCACCAGCGCCTGCAATTCCTCTTCACTCACCTCCGAGAGGTGCGCGAGCAGATACTCGCTCATGGCCAGCGTGGCGTCTCCCTCGACTAGGGCCAGGCGGGCCAGCAACTCGTCGTCATTCAACACGTCTCCATCCACAAAATCATCCAGGCCAAGGTTTTGATCCTGCAAGCCATGGACGAACTCGTGGGCGTAGGTGAGCTGGTTCCGCAGGTCAAACTCCCCGCTGGTGATGACGTAGAACGTGTCCAGCTCATCGTCATAGAGGCCGAGAATCTCCGAGGAATAGAGATCGAGCAGCACCTGAAGCAGATCGAAATCTCTCGCTACAAAATCAAAGGCCGCTAGCACCAGCACATCGTCCGCGATCTCCTCTGCTGGGTACTCCTGGGCGAACTCGTCCTCCAGGTAGCTGGCCAGTTCGTCGCGCGTGATCAGCGTGCGGGTCATCGGCCTGCTCTGTTCGAGGCCGCGCAGGTCCTCCACCTCGGCTCCAATGGCATCCATTCCCGCCAGGAGTTCTGCCGAGATGCTCGGTGTCGGGGTGGCGGGTCGAGGCGTCACTGTGGGCACCCAGGTGGCCGTCGGTGTGGGGGTGGGCGTGTCGCTGGGCTCGACCGTCACGCTGGGTAGTGAGGTAGCACTGTCACTGGGCTGGAGGGTCGCGCTGGATACCGGGGTGGCGGTACTCGTTGGGGCCGGCGTCGCTGTCGTAGCGGCCCGGCGGCTCGATCCACAGCCGGCCAGCAGCACCACCAGCAGGAGCGCGCTCAGTATGTCACGGGCTCGTGTCATCTGTCAATCTCTTGAGGATAACTCAAAAGCGCGACGCGGTAGGATCGCGCCGCGCCCTTTGGGTTCTCGGCCTACTCAAACTCGAAAGGCAGCGTCTCTGCCTTGGATTTCGAATCGTCCTCCGGCTCAGGCCCCGGCACCGCTTCTGGCGGCGCTGCCGGTTCTTCCACCGGCTCCGTGCTGATCTCTGCCGCCGGCTCGGTCCATCCCTCCGGCACGGTCTCTGTCCACGCTTCCGGTGTGGGCTCTGTCCACTCCTCTGTCGCCGGTTCGACTAGTTCCTCCCATGTTGCTTCAGCCTGTGCTCCTGGGGCTGGTTCAGTCAAGCGGGATGGGGTTGTGCCCGGTAGCTCGGCCACCTCTGTCGCCGGTTCGAGGGGCATGGCCACCGGCTGGGCAGCCAGTGCAGGCGTGGGCTTGGTCGCCGTTTGGATCGCGCCGCAGTACGGGCACAGGTTCCAGCGGAGATGCAGCAAGCGGCCACACGCTGGGCAGGCCTTCTTTAGCCGGGTATGGCAGGTGGGGCAGATCATGAACTCTTCCTCGATGCGGCGGTTGCAGCCTGGGCAGGCCATCCGCTCCTCGATCCCCTGCAGCAGGGCCTCCTCCTCTAGCGAGCGCTCATAGATCTCTGACAGCGTCTCCCGCGGGCGGAGCAGCATGTAAAGGATCCAGCCCGGAAGTGGGAAGAACGGGAAAAAGAGTAGGACCATCAGCGTGGCCAGGATCTGGGCAAAGATGTCGCGCGAACGGGCTCGGATGTCGCGGAACGTCCAAATCACCACACTGATCCAGATGGCAGTCAGGAACGCAGCAAACAAGGCTGCGAACATTACCACAAAAGGCTGGACTGTATTCAGAATGCTCTCAAAGTCCATTCTGTAGCTAGACTCCTCGCACCAAGATGGGGGGCATTATACCACTTTCCTTCGGAAATGTCATATCGGCCCTGCTATGGTGCCCGGTTTCTCGGCGTCTTCCTGGATCAGCGGGCCGGTTCAGCCACCACATACACGCGATTGGGAAATGGCGCCCAGTTGGAGCCGCCGCAGGTCACCAGCGTCAGACGCTCGGCACCGTCGACCGAAAGGTAATCCTGGTGTTTCAAGAGCTGCTCCTGGTCCTTCTTGGTCCACGAGACGCTTGTCACTTCCGTGACTCGGTAGGTAAAGATCTGCCCCGTGGCATTGACCACCTCCACCTGCTGGCCGATTTTCAGGCGCCCCAGTTGCAGGAAGACACCGTTGACGCCATGCCCATAGTTGTGGCCCACCAGGATCGTGTTTCCCGGTTGTCCAGGCGAGGCCGAGCCACCATTGTGGCCTACAAGGTCCCTTCTTCCCCCGCGAAACAGCTGGTCATAGTCCCGCTTCCAGACTTTGGAGCGCGAATCGTAGATCAGTGGCACCTCGATAATCGAGCGGTCAACGCCAATGGCCGGTATGCGAATCCGGACGCCGGCCGGATAGGTGATGGCAGTGGGCGATGGGCTTGGGGTGGGCGATGGGCTTGGGGTGGGCGATGGGCTTGGTGTGGACGTGGGCTCAACCAGCGCGGCGACGGTCAGGCTCGCCGGCTGTCTG
>JASFHU010000452.1:0-4734 GCA_050123055.1 Anaerolineae bacterium | reverse complement strand
TGGAACAGGTGCAGAAGCCAGCCAGCGCAGAGGATCTGGCCTCGGCCCAGGCCGCCCTCGATAGCGCCCTGGCCAACTATGACCGGGTCCAGGCCGGCCCCAGCGCAGAGGATCTGGCCTCAGCCCAGGCAGCGCTGGACAGCGCCCTGGCCAACTATGACAAGGTCAAGGCCGGTCCCACCAGGGAGGACCTGGCCGCCGCCCAGGCCGCGGTGGACACGGCCAAGGCATCGGTACAACAGGCGCAGGCAGCCTACGACCGCGTCAAGGACCGACCCGACGTCGAGATGCGCCAGGAGTCTTTGAACCTGCAGAACGCCACCATCTCGCTGGAGCAGGCCCAGGCCAATTATGACGCCCAGGCCAACCGCCCTACCGAGAGCGAGCTGGCCGCAGCTGAGGCACAGGTGGTGCAGGCCCGGGCCAGCCTGGCCTCGCTGCGGGACAATCCCAAAGAGAGTGACCTGGCGGCCGCCGAGTCGCAGGTGGTGCAGGCCGAGGCCAATCTGAACACGCTGCTGGAGCGGCCCAACGCCGAGGACATTGCCGTCCAGCAGGCCCAGGTGGAGGAAGCGACGCTGGCCCTGGCCCAGGCTCAGTCCCAACTGGAGGACGCAGTGATCCGGGCCCCCTTTGCTGGTGCCATCCTGGCGGTGAATGTCAGCGAGGGCGAGTGGGCCTCGCCGGGCACACCGGCCATCGTCCTGGCCGCCACCGAGCCGTTGATCCTGAGTGCGAACGTGGACGAAGTGGACGTGGCCCAACTGGCCGAGGGTCAGACGGCGTACCTTACCTTTGACGCGCTGGACGACGAGGGGGTCACCGGGGCGGTGACCTATATCGCGCCCTCTTCGACCAACGTGGGGGGCGCCGTGGCCTATGCCATCGAGGTCAGCTTTGTGCCGGGAGCACTCCCGGTCAGGCTGGGGATGACAGCCGACGTGGACGTGGTGACCGACAGTGCGGGGGATGCATTGCTGGTGCCCAACCGGGCCATCGAGGCTGACCGGGCGGCGGGCCGCTACTATGTCACCCGCCAGCTAACGAATGTCACGACGGAGCGCCTGGAAGTCGTCATCGGTCTGAGAGACGAGTTGAACACCCAGATCCTGGAGGGCCTGGAGGAGGGCGACATTGTGGTCCTACCCAAGGTGCCGGAGCAAACCCCATTTGAGCAGCAGTTCGGACCACCGGGAGGAGGGGGCGGCCCCTTTGGTGAGGGAAGCTAGCGGAAGGGGGTGAGGGGATCCAATCCCCGCGAACCCCAGTGCAGGAGACCGCACAATGATCGACATCAAGAACGTAACCAAAGTCTACCAGATGGGCGAGGTCGAGGTCCATGCCTTGCGGGGCGTGTCGCTCACCATCGAAAAAGGCGAGTTTGTGACGATCATGGGACCTTCGGGCTCGGGCAAGTCGACGCTGATGAACGTGATGGGCTGCCTGGACTCGCCAACAGAAGGTAGTTACACCCTCCAGGGACAGGACGTGAGCCGCCTGAGCAGTACCCGGTTGGCCCACATCCGCAACCGGGAGATCGGCTTTGTCTTCCAGATGTTCAACCTGTTGCCCCGCACCTCGGCGTTGCGCCAGGTAGAGTTGCCACTGATCTACGGGGGCGTTGGCCTTCGGGAGCGCAACAGGCGGTCCCGGGCAGCGCTGGAGGCGGTGGGGCTGCGGGACCGGATGGGCCACAAGCCCGACGAGCTATCGGGCGGCCAGCAACAGCGGGTGGCTGTTGCCCGAGCGCTGGTGACGCAGCCCAGCATCATCATGGCCGACGAGCCGACCGGCAACCTGGACACAAAGTCGGGCGACGAGGTGCTGTGCATCTTTCAGCAGCTTAACGAGCAAGGCATCACGGTCATCTTTGTGACCCACGATCCCGAGATCGCCGCCTACAGCCGCCGGGTCATCCACATTCGCGATGGCTTGATCGAGATGGACGAGGCAGCGCAGAATCTCTTACTGGACTGCGACCCAGGAGAGAATGGAATTGCAGAGCTTTACCAGGAGACGGTCCGTAGTTGAGTTGAGGAGCTTGTGACCAGACCTGACAGATTTTGTCGGTGATTGGGCTACTGGAATGCCCACCATGCACCGGATTGAGCTACAGATGATGTGGATTCTAACAAACCTGTCAGGTCTCGAGCTAGAAGAGGTTATGGGTAGCAATCGATGAATCTCTATGAAAGTCTGCGCACGGCCATGATCGGCCTGACGACCAACAAGATGCGTGCTGCGTTGACCATGCTGGGCATCATTATCGGCGTGGCTTCGGTGGTGGCCCTGATGTCGATCGGCGAGGGGGTCGAGGCCATGATCACCGGCGAGATCCAGGGGCTGGGCTCCAACTTGATCTTTGTGGTCGCCGACCAGCCCGAGGACTCGAAGGCGCGGGCCTATCTCACCACCACCGATGCCGAGGCGCTGGCCGATCCCTTCAACGTACCCACGCTGGTGGGCGTGTCACCGATGATGCAGGGCAATCTGCGGGTGACCCATGGCGAAAATGACGAAAGCCTGACCGTCAGTGGTACCAATGCCGGGTATGGAGACATCCGCAACCTGGAGCTGGTCATGGGCGGTTTCTTGACCGAGGCCGACCTGGACGATCAAGCCAAGGTGGCGATCCTGGGCTGGCGGGCCTACAGTGACCTGTTTGAAGACGGCGAGTACCCCATCGGCCAGATCATCACCATCGACGACATCCGCTTCGAGGTGGTCGGGGTTCTGGAAGAACAGGGAGGCTTCAGTGAGGATGACTCTACCATCTACGTGCCGCTGACTACCGCCCAGACCCGCTTTTTCCCACAGCGAACCCTTTCGGGCGAGCGTCCTGTGGCCATGATCTATGTCAGTGCGGTGGACGAGACCCAGGTCGAGACGGCCAGGGAGCAGATGGCCCAGGTCCTTCGCGAGCAGCACGACCTGGGCATTGAAGATCCTGATGATTTCAGGATCGTAAGCCAACAGGCGGTGTTGGACCTGGCCAGCCAGATCACAGGTGTGCTGACCGTGTTTTTGGGGGCCATCGCCGGCATCAGCCTATTGGTGGGCGGCATCGGCATCATGAACATCATGCTGGTCTCGGTCACCGAGCGGACCCGCGAGGTGGGCATCCGCAAGGCGGTGGGCGCCACCAAACGCGACATCCTGCTGCAGTTCCTGTTGGAGGCCATCGTGCTGAGTTTTCTGGGAGGGATGCTCGGCATCGGCCTGGGCTTTCTGGGCGCAACCCTCATCACCAACCTGATGCCCGACTTGACAACCCAGGTGACAGTGGGGACAGTGAGCCTGGCAGCCGGGGTGGCCAGTGCGGTGGGATTGGTGTTTGGCGTCTATCCGGCCATGCGTGCGGCGAACCTGCGGCCGATTGAGGCGCTGCGGTACGAATAGGCCGGCGGCGGTCAGGAGACCTGGCCGAGCCTGTACGGGGAATCTGGCCGAATCTGGAGTTGAGTAAGGGGCGAGGATGATCTTGCCCCCTGTAAGGGAAGGAGTATTCAAGTGAGAAAAAAGCTACTTTCAATGAGTGTATTGCTGGCCATCGTCGTACTTCTGGCCGGCAGCGCAGCGGCGGCTGCGGGTGGGACAGGACCGGACGATGCACTTGTACCGGACAGTGATTGGCACCCGCTGGCCCCAGGCGAGAGGCTGTGGTACGGTTTCCAATACGCGGGCGACGGGTCCCAGATCCATATCCGGCTGGATGCCGAGCCGGATGATGGGGCGGTGTTCGAGGTCTGGACGCCGGACGGGCTCCGGCGCTGGGGAGCGGGTCTGGAGGCCGATCCTGTCGGGCGAGGGGGGACCGATCCTGCTGCGCCCGGGGCGCTCGTCTGGTCGGGCAACTTTCACGAGCTCGGCACCTACTATGTGGTCGTGGAACACGCCGGTAACCCGAACTCGACGAACTACTACCAACTGACGGTCAGTGGCGATGGGGTTACGCTCTCGGCGACTCCACCTGCTCCCACAGCCACGCCCGCGCCTGCCAAGCCCACGGCCAAGCCCGCGCCGCCATCCAAAGCCACGGGCAGGTTGGCCTTCCAGACCCACGTAGGCGGCGGCATCTATACCATCAACGTGGACGGCAGTGGATTGCAGCGCGTCACAACCGGCATGGATCCTACCTGGTCGCCAAACGGCCAGGAGATCGCTTTCATCCGCTGGGAGGAGCCGCGTGGCGTGTGGGTCCTGAACCTTGAGAAGGACCACGAGTGGCGCGCCTTTGACTGGACCGAGGCGCGCTGGACCTCATGGTCACCCCAGGGGGACGAGATCATGTTCTCCAGGGTCTCTGGCGGCCGGCTGGAGGAGCGAGAGTTCTGTTTCTTCGGCTTTTGCTTTACTCAGTCTGCCAAACCACACTGGATCATGGGCATCGTCCGCACCGACGGTAGCTCCTTCTACGAGCCGACACAGCCAAATTCTCAGATCAGCCGGGCGCCCAGTTGGTCGCCCGACGGAGAAAAGTGGGTCCTTGACGATGTGCAGGGATTGCGGGTGCAGACCCTGGATGGATCGGTGTCGTACGAGATCACCCACGATGCCAAGGACACCAGCCCCATCTGGTCGCCTGACGGGAACAGGGTAGCCCTTGTGCGGCGACAGCACGACCACTGGGAGATCTATGTCGTTGATGCGGATGGACGCAATCCACGGCGCCTGACCGACACGCCCAACAAGCCCAATGGGCAGGTGGGCAACAGTGTCTCGCCTGCCTGGTCT
>JASFHU010000451.1:0-4735 GCA_050123055.1 Anaerolineae bacterium | reverse complement strand
TCTCCAGGACTCTTGCACCCAGGATAACCGGTCGGCATTCCGGGATCGTTACGGACAACGTTTAGAGAAACGTTACGCAGCCAGATCCTTGCCACAGGTTGCCCGGTTTTGCCCGATTGCTCCCTCCCTTGACAAATCACCACCTATATGGTATGCTTGGGGTGAGAGCGCTCCCAAGGAAACGTTCTTTTGCCCGCCTATCGCCCCGAAGTGGGCCTTTCAAGATCGATTTCTTGGGAGCGCTCCCAAAGAGAGGGTGCCAGTGTCGCCAACGCTCGAAGAAGTCGCAGCATTAGCTGGGGTCTCCCGTTCCACCGTGTCACGGGTGGTCAACGAGCACCCCGGCGTGCGCGAGCAGGTCCGAGACCGGGTGAATCAGGTGATCCGTGAGACGGGTTACCAACCCCACGCTGCTGCCCGTAGCCTGGTTACCCGTAGCACCCAGATCATTGGCGCAATCATCCCCGAGGCTCTGACGACCCTCTTTACCGATCCCTTCTTTCCCCTTCTGCTGTCGGGCATCACACAGGCCTGCAATGCTCATCACTATCACCTGATGCTTTCCCTGTTTAACGGTCCGGCCGGTCAGGAGGAGATGTACCGGCGCGTCGTCCACAGCGGTCACCTGGATGGCGTGGTGGTGGCCTCGACACGGGTGGACGACCCCCTCATGGCGCGACTGCTAGCGGACCGTGTCCCTTCTGTGATGGTGGGACGCCACCCAGATGAACGGGTTAGCTATGTGGATGCTGACAATGTCGCTGGCGCGCGAATGGCAGTCGAGCACCTGATCCATATAGGACACCACCGCATCGCTACCATCACCGGCCCGCTGAACATGACAAGTGGTGAGGATCGGCTGGAGGGGTATCTGCAGGCCCTGGCAGCGCACAGGCTGCCCGTGGATGAGGATCTGATCGTAGAGGGCGATTTTACCGAATTCAGCAGCATGGCGGCAGCACGACGTCTGCTGTCCCTGTCGGTCACGGCCATCTTTGCCGCCAGTGACATCATGGCCGTGGGCGCACTGAAGGTGATCCGGGAGGCCGGCCTCCAGGTGCCCCAAGACGTGGCCCTGGTCGGTTTTGATGACGTTCCCGTTTTCTCAGCTCTCCAGCCTGCGCTGACGACCGTGCGCCAGCCGATTGAACAGATGGGGTCGATGGCGGCTGATCTTCTGTTGAACCTGTTGCAGGACCCTCCAAGTGCGGATGCGCCCGCGCACAAGATCGTTCTGCCGGCAAGGCTGGTGGTACGTGAGTCATGTGGTGCTCTGCCATGACACCGGAGGGGGGGAGGAAAACGACCAACGTGGCAGATGTGCGCACGACGACAACGATCGCAGGACCGGCCCTGGCCCACATACCCTGGGAAGAGAAACCTGAGAGCTGCAAGGACGTCGTGTGGCGGTCGGCCCGCAATCCAGTCATCCCCCGAGATCTGCTTTCCTGTTCGAACAGCATTTTTAACAGCGCCGTCGTCCCATTCGAGGATGGGTTCGCTGGCGTCTTTCGCGTGGACAACAAGCAACGCGAGATGCGCATCCACAGTGGCAAGAGCAAGGATGGCCTGGATTGGAAGATAGCAGAAGCGCCGATTGAACTCGTCACCGACGTTCCCGAGTTCAAGCCGTTCGAACACCAGTATGACCCCCGCGTCTGTTGGATCGAAGACCGGTACTATGTGACCTGGTGCAACGGTTATCACGGTCCGACCATCGGGGTCGGGTACACGTTCGATTTTGAGACGTTTTACCAACTGGAGAATGCCTTCCTGCCCTATAACCGCAACGGGGTCCTCTTTCCCAGCAAGATCAAGGGCAAGTACGCGATGCTGAGCCGTCCCAGCGACACCGGACATACCCCCTTTGGCGACATCTTTTACAGCGAAAGCCCCGATATGTGTCACTGGGGATGCCACCGCCACGTGATGGCCCCGACCAGGTGGAGTTGGCAAAGCACCAAGGTTGGCGCCGGCCCGACACCCATCGAAACAACGGAGGGCTGGCTGATGATCTACCACGGCGTGCTGACGTCGTGCAACGGCTTTGTGTACAGCATGGGGGCGGCCTTGCTTGACCTCGAGGAGCCGTGGAGGGTGAGGTACCGCACGGCGCCCTACTTGCTTTCGCCATGGGAACTGTATGAATGCGTCGGCGATGTGCCCAACGTTGTCTTTCCCTGTGCAGCCCTGGCTGATGCGCCTACTGGACGCATCGCAGTCTACTACGGCGCTGCAGACACGGTCACCTGCCTGGCCTATACGCAGGTAGACGATCTGATCGAATACGTCAAAGAGAATTCGTTGGAGTAAGCGGAAGGAGCCAAAGAGTTAGGCAAGAGTCGATGTTGGACAGGCGCGCAGCAGTCTGCGCGAGCTGTCGAACAAGGAGAGACAGAGACCGCATCCGGCTGGTGACCTTCACGGTCTCTGTCCTAGGGCTGGAACCCGTCCTGACCGTTCATGATGTGCAGTTCAGCAGTGCAAAAGTGCACGGAACACCGGGTGTGATAGCTCGCAGATTTAGCGAAGGGTTGGGAAGGTTCTCTGATGCGCAGTCCGCAGGGTGAGAAAGGGGGTGGTAAGCCAAACGATTGGTGTAGGTTCTGCTGTTCAAGGTTGTGAAGATGGTGTATCCTAGAGTAGAAACATTAAGGAGGAAAGAAAAATGAGTCGCAAAGTACTATCGATCCTGATCATGGCGAGCATGCTGGCGGTCTTGGTGGCGGCCTGCGGTGGCACGCCGGAGACGATCGTCGAGACGATCGTCGAGACCGTCGAGGTCGAAAAGACGGTCGTCGAAGAGGTCACCGTCGTCGAGACTGTTGAGGTCGAGGTCGAGACGGAGGTCACCGTCGTCGAGACCGTCGAGGTAGAGGTCACGCCGGTCGTCGAGGAAGACCCGACTGCTCTGCCACGCGAGGAAACCATGTACTTCAATGGTCTACAATGGGGTCCGGTTGTGTGCTGGAATCCATACAATGCGAACTGCAACAATCCCATGGCCATCAACGAGGGAGACAGCGCTGGCGCCACCATGTTCGAGACCCCATACCTGTTCAACATGCTCGATGGCGGGCAGTATCCGCTGCTTGCCGATGGCTCTTACGAGTGGAACGATGAGCGAACCGAGATCACCTACAAGATCAAAGACGCTGCCACCTGGAGCGATGGCACCCCAGTGACGGCAGAGGATGCCGCATATACCTGGGCCACCCACGTCAAGTACCAGACCAATGCCGGCGGCGCCAACGGACCCTATATCGACACCGTTGAAGCCGTGGATGACAAGACGGTCCTGGTCAAGGCCAAACTGGACGAACAGGGCAAGGCAGTCAATCCTCTGATCGTCGAGGCGTTCTTGAGCAGCACCTATATCGTCCAGAAAGCCTGGACCCAGACACTGGAAGAGCGCGTTGGTGACGATGTCGCCGCGTTCAATGCGGATGTCGCGGAGGACGTCGTTTGGTCCGGGCCCTACCACAAATTCTTCGCTGACGATCAAAAGACCATCCTCGTCCGGGATGACAACTACTGGGGCCAGGATGCCTCGATGTGGGGCAAGCTGCCTGTGCCCAAGTACCTGGCGCACGCGGTCTTTAAGGACAACGCCGCCGGTTCCGTTGCTTTCGCCAAGGGTGAAGTAGACGTCAGCCAGCAGTTCAACTCCAATATCCAGCTTCTGTGGGAGAACTATGGGCTGCCCATCTCCACCTATCTGCCCGACGCGCCCTATGGCATCGGCGCCAGCCTGCCGACCGCTTTCTACAATCTGAAAGCCCACGGTTTGGACCAGCCTGCTGTCCGCAGGGCCATCGCCATTGCCGTGGACTATCCGACCATCATTGCCAATGCCATGACCAACCAGTCGGCCACCTTTGACCAGGTTCCGCGTTCGCTCATGAACCCGACCCCGGGCGAGCAGGCGATGTACGACCACGAGGCCGTCGCGGACCTGCAGTGGGCGGGCAATGACATCGAAGGCGCCAAGGCCCTCCTGGATGAAGCCGGTATTGTCGATACCGATGGCGATGGCTGGCGCGAGTACGACGGTCAGAAGCTCAGCTACGTGGCCACCTGCCCCAATGGCTGGTCCGACTGGCAGGCGGCGATCGAGGTAGTGGCTGCCGCCGGGAAAGAGATCGGCATCGACATCACCACCAACTTCCCCGAGTGGTCCGTGTATCAGACCGTCGTCACCAAATCGGATACGGATCTGCCCGAGGGCTATGAGATCTTTATGATGTGGAGCGCGGGCGCCGGCCCCACCATGCCGTGGGGGCGCATCCGCAACTTGATCAGCTCCGAATATGTGGGGCAGCCGGTGAACTGGAGCGGCAACTGGGGTCAGTACAGCAATCCTGAGGTGGATGCCCTGCTCGCGGCGATCCCGGGTGAGACCGACCCCGACAAACTGAAGGAAATGTACACCGAATTGGTCCGGCTCTACCTGACCGAGATTCCCTCCTTCACGCTCATGTACCGTCCCGATCTGTTCCACGCGGTGAACGAATCGGTTTGGACGAATTTCCCGTTCGACGGTGACGGCACCGACCCGCCGGTCCCGCCGATGGTCTGTGTCCGAGGTTGGAGCATCGCCTGCCTCTACAACGTAGAGCTGGTTAGCCAGTAAACAATGGTTCAATGAAAAACGGCCATGTTCCGCCATTGGCGGAACATGGCTGTGTGTCTTTTCGAAAAGCTGGGGGAAGTGGGGGTTATGCGGGCAGTGTTG
>JASFHU010000450.1:0-4746 GCA_050123055.1 Anaerolineae bacterium | reverse complement strand
TGTGGCTGTCTCCTACAGCGCCAAGGCCGGCCGGGATCCTGTCTTTCGCGCCGCCGACGGACTGGCAACCATCCAGCAGGTGGTGGCCCCGCTGCTCCGGGGCAGGACCCTGGGTGGTTTCCGCGAGCTGGCCGCCGAGGTGGATGCCCTGACCCAGCAAGTTGTGGTCACCAGGCCTGTCGCACAGCCCGAGGCAGCCTCGCAGCAGGGGGTCTCACGCCGCGACCTGCTCATCGCTCCCGTCCGCGCGGTGCAGGCCGCCCGGGAGCAGGCCGACGTCGAGCGTATCAGCGTCGAGCGTCCCTTGCACGCGGCCATCCGCTATGGGCTGAGCCAGGCGCTGCTTGGGGCAGTCGCCCTGGCGCAGGGGGTGACCAGGGCTCAGGTCATCGCCAGCGAGTGGGCGCTGCCCCTGCCCGATGCGCCGGTGCCCATCCACGCCCAGTCGGGCAGCGAGCGCTATTACAATGCACAAAAGATGGTTGTCCGCCGCGTGGCCTCGCTGCCCCACGCGCTGGTGGATAACCCCACCGAGCAGGTGGGCCCGGACGGCGCCGAGTTGACGCGGTATCTCCGCTGGCTGGCCAACTATATCGACGCCCAGGGCGACGAGACCTACCAGCCGGCCATCCACCTCGACCTGCACGGGGCGCTGGGACAGATCTACGACAACGAGCTCGGCCGTATGTTGGGCCAGTTGTTCGCTTGGGAACTGGCTGCCGGGCCCTACCAGCTGCGTATCGAGAGCCCCATGGTCCTTGAGAGCTGCGAGGCCCAGATGGAGGCCATGGCAACCCTGCGAGACTATGCCCGCCTGCGCAAGATGAGAGTCCAACTCGTGGCCGACGAATGGGCCAACACACTCGACGACATCCGCGCCTTTGTCGACGCCGAGGCTGCCGACATGATCCAGGTCAAGATGCCTGACCTGGGTAGCATCCACAATGCCATCGAGGCTGTGCTGGCCTGCCAGGCCGGTGGCGTGGGCGTCTTGCTGGGCGGCAGCTATGCCGAGACCGACCTTTCAGCCCGCGCTGCGGTACACGTTGCCCTGGCAACCCGGCCTGACCTGCTCATGGCCAAGCCAGGCTTGGGGGTCGACGAGGCGATCAGCCTCGTGCACAACGAGATGGCGCGGGCGCTAGCCAGACCTGAAAAGCCAGATTCTGAACAAGAGGGATAGCTATGGGCACAATCGGACCCACCGAACAGACACCGCTCTTTCGGGTCCTGAACGACCGGCAGATCGAAAAGCTATACCACGCTGCATTGCAATGCCTGGACCGTACCGGCGTCAATGTCCTCAATGCTGAGGCCCGCGATCTGTTCGCCGCCGCGGGCTCCGATGTCGACGGGGTGCGGGTGCGCATTCCGCCGTTTCTGGTTCAGGAAGCGGTCCGGATCGCACCGCGGTCCTTCACCCTCTGGGAGCGACCCTCTGGCCAGGACCGGGCGCAGGACCCCGGAAATTGCCTGCACATAACGGCCGATCGGGTCCATTACGGTCCCGGGCCGACCTGCACCTACTTTGTAGATCCGCAGACCGGCAAGCGCCGTATGACACGCCGTGGCGATCCGGGCCTGACTGCTCTGGTCTGCGATGCGCTGGACCAGGTCGATTACGTGATGTCCCTGGGACTCATCAGCGACGTCGAGCCGTACCTGGCCCCCGTGTACGAGTTCGCCGAGATGGTCGCCCAGACCACCAAGCCGGTGCTGCCCTGGGCCTACACGACCCAAAACGTCTCCGACATCTATGACATCGCCCTGGCCGTGGCTGGCAGCGAGCAAGCCCTGCGCCGGCGCCCCTTTTTGGCCCTCTTTACCACCTTTCAATCTCCTCTGATCCTGACCAACGGGGATATGGCCAATGCATTCTGGGCCGCCGAGCGCGGGGTCCCCGTTGTCAGCCTTGGCGGCGGCACGGCAGGCACCACCGGTCCCATTACCGGGGCCGGGATCATGGCCCTGGCGTTGGCCGGCGCGTTGGCCAGCCTGACTGCCCTCCAGCTCAAGGTGCCCGGGGCCCAGGTCTGCATCGGCAGCGCCCCCCAGGCCATGGACCTGCGAAGCTGCCGCCCGGCCTACGGTTCGCCGGAGATGAGCCTCTACTGTGCCGGCATGTCGGATGTCTGGCGTCACCTGGGGGTGCCTTTCATGGGCACCGGGGGTGCGTCTGAGGCCAAGGTCGTCGACCTGCAGGCTGCCATCGAGAGCACGGTACAGGTGGTGGTCTCTGGGCTCAGTGGCCAGCCCCTCGTCCACGATATCGGCTTTTTGGACTGCGCCAACATCGGCTCGCTGGAGATGCTGGTGATGAACGACGAGATCATTGCGATGACCCGGCGCATCATGCGCGGCGTCGAGGTCAGCGATGACACGCTGATGTTGGACCTGATCGACGAGATCGGGCCGGGCGGCGAGTTCATCTCTGCCATCGAGACGGCCCGGCGGTGCCGGACCGAGATCTGGCATCCCTCGCTGCTCGACCGTGACACCTGGGATGTCTGGCAGGAGGCGGGCTCTCCCACTATGCAGGACCGGGTTCGTGCGCGGGTAAAAAAGATCTTGGCCTCCCACCGCCCGGCACCCCTGCCGGATGGCGTGGCGGAAGAGATCGATGCCCTTCTGGAGGCGGCCGCGCAGAGGGAGCAGGCGGTCTAGTAGGCTGTCGGAGAAGACTTTGGAAGCCTGGAAGCGCGTTCTCTCCAACAATTGCTCGTGCTGGACAACAGTCCAGCACATCCAGCAACAACGCGTGGACTGTGGTCCACGCAGAGCTGGGATGATGAACCTCGCCGTGTCATGAGTAGCGTTTGAGCCGGGCGGTCAGGATTCTGGCGATGCGTCATTTGACTTCAGGGCCGAAAGCGGGTAAGCTGCCCAGTGCCTGCCAGGTGCTTGTCCGAGGGGGAAGCAACTCCTGACGGTAAGACCCTGGCGCTAGAAGACGGAGGGTATGCCGGATGCCCCACAACAACCTTGCTTTGCCTAGCCTGACGATGCTGAGTCGGGAACAGTGCGCGACCATCCACCTGGCCTCGCTCGAGATCCTGCGCCGCACCGGGGTGCGCGTCTATCACGACGGCGCCCTGGACCTGCTGCGCCAGGCAGGCGCAGCTATCAGCGACCCGAATCTGGTCCGCCTGCCGCCGGGCCTGGTCGAGTGGGCGCTCAAGCAGGCCCCGTCCCGCGTCCCCCTCTGCCGGCGGGGGAGCGATCGGGTAGCGGCGCCGCTCGAGGGGCGGCAGGTGAATTTCGGCCCGGGCTCCGACTGCCCCAGGTACCTCGACCCCCGTACCGGTGAGCGGCGCCCCTTCACCACGGGCGACTTGGTCGACGCCGTGCACGTGGTGGACGCCCTGCCAGAGATGGGCTTTTGCATGTCGATGGGCATTCCTGCCGACCTGGGCGCGGCCAACGTCTACCGCCAGCAATTCGCCCTGATGCTCCAGCACACGACCAAGCCCATCGTTTTTGTCTGTGACGACCGGGCCGACTGTGAGGCCATCGCGGCCATGGCCGCCGCGGCCGCCGGGGGCATGGAGCCGTTACGCCTCAGTCCGACGCTGCTCCTCTATTCGGAGCCCACGACGCCCCTCAAGCACTCTGAGACGGCCACCGGCAAGCTGCTCTACATGGCCCAGCAAGCGCTGCCCATCGTCCATTCTCCCGCGCCCATGATGGGCGGCACGGCCCCGGTGACGATGGCCGCGGGGTTGGCCCTGGGCAACGCCGAGGTGCTCTCCAGCCTGGTCATGCACCAGCTCAAGCGGGCTGGCGCGCCCTTTGTCTATGGCAGCGGGCTGCACCATATGGACATGAAGACCACCATCAGCGTCTATGGCGCGCCCGAATTCCAGTTGGCCCGCGTCGCCGTGGCCGAGATGGGTCGCTACTATGGCCTGCCCACCTGGGGTTACGCCGGGCATTCCGATAGCTGCGTGATGGACGAGCAGGCGGCGGCCGATGCGGCCTTTTCTGTGCTGGTGGCCCTCCTGGGGGGCAACAACCTGGTCCACGATGTGGGCTACCTGGAGGCCGGCCTGACCACCTCGCCGGAGATGATCGTCTTTACGGGGGAAATGATCTCCATGATGCGCCAGTTCATGGCCGGGATGTCCCTCGATGCGGAATCGCTGGCCCTGGAGGTCATCCACAAGGTGGGGCCGGGGGGCAACTTTTTGGCCGAGAACCACACCCTGGACCACTTTCGCGAAATGTGGCAGCCGGCGCTCTTTGACCGGCGGCGCGTCGATGACTGGGTCGCCGCCGGCAGCCAGCGACTGGGCCAGCGCCTGCGCGACAGGACTGTCGCCCTCATCGAGGATCACCAGCCCGAGCCGCTGCCGACAGGGGTAGAGGAAGAGATCGAGTACATCCTGGGCGAGAGTTGACATAAATCTAGCTCTGTTGGCTGAAGGTCTCGTCTAGTTCTGTTCGCCGAAGGTCTCGTCTAGTTCTGTTCGCCGAAGGTCTCCAGACCGAGGCGGAAGGGCGCTGACCCGGGCGGAATGGGCTCGGTCGGGAGACCTTCGCCCAACGCTGGCTGAGGCGGAATGGGCTCGGTCGGGAGACCTTCGCCCAACGCTGGCTGAGGCGGAATGGGCTCGGTCGGGTGACCTTCGCCCAACGCTGGCTGAGGCGGAATGGGCTCGGTCGGGTGACCTTCGCCCAACACAGAGGGTGACCTTCGCCCAACGCTGGCCGAGGTGGAAAGGGCTCGGTCGGGTGACCTTCGCCCAA
>JASFHU010000449.1:0-4764 GCA_050123055.1 Anaerolineae bacterium | reverse complement strand
CCGGGCCGATGCAGGCGATGCTGGCATCGTCGCTAGTCTCGGCCTTGATGGCGTCGTCGGTCTGGTGGGTGTCGAGACCCCAAAGGTGCGAGGCATCGCGCAGCTCGGCCTGGCGCTCGTCGACGTAGAGGTAGACGGGCTTGTCGGACTGGCCCTCGAAGACAAAGAGGTCGTAACCGGAGCGCTTCATCATGGTGGGAAAGGTACCGCCAGAGTTGGAATTGGACAGGGCGCCGGTGAGGGGCGATTTGGTGACCACCATGTAGCGGTTGCCGGTAGGCGTAGGGGTGGAGGTGAGCGGGCCGGTGGCCATCACGAGCAGGTTCTCAGGGGATAAGGGATCGGCCATGGGATCCATCCCCTCCAGGAGTACCTTGATGGCCAGACCCCGACCGCCAAAGTATTTTTTCGCTTCCTCTTCCGAGAATGTTTCCTCGCGGATGGTACCGCTTGTCAGGTTAATGTGCAAGATGCGTCCGTGCCAACCGTACATGAATGTGATGCTCCTTTCTGGATTATTCAACCTCCGCCTACGGCGGGAAAGACGGACAGGATGTCGCCTTCTTTGAGGATTTGCTCGCGTTGTGCGTGGCGCCCGTTAACGAAAAAGGTGAAGACGTCACCCGGTGGGATGGGAAGTTCAGCCAGGACGTCGCTTGCTTGTGCACCGGGCAGCACCTGAACATGGTAGCCCGCCTGCGCATCATGGTCCTGGGGCAGGTATTGGCGATAGCTAGCCAGGAGGCGGACAGTGATCTGCACGATGTCCTCTGTCGCGATAATCGCCCGTGAATATAGAGACGTCCCGCCGGGACGTCTCTACGGAGTGGATCATAGGCCGGGCAATCTCTGGTCACCAGTCTCTGACTGTGGCTGGATGCACCTGGGATCGTCGTTGGCCGGGCTGTTGACCCAGCGGCTGACCGGGTAGGCGTCCATGTCGTCTGGCGGATAGGGATGAAAGAGCTGCCGGAGCGACCCGGCTTCCTGAACCTCGGGATCGAGCCAGAGATCATAGTCCCGAGGATGAAGGATGACGGGCATACGATTGTGGATGGGTTTGAGCAGAGCGTTGGGTTGGGTGGTCAGCAGGGTGCACGATTCGACAACGGTATCATCGGGTCCCTTCCAGTGCTCCCACAGGCCGGCGAAGGCGAAGGGTTGGGCGTCCTGCAATCGTATGAGGAAGGGTTGCTTGGCGCCGTTCTGCTTCTGCCACTCGTAGAAACCATCGGCCACGACCAGGCAGCGTCGCTTGCGGAAAGCGGCACGGAAGGCCGGCTTCTCGGCGACGGTTTCGGAACGGGCGTTGATCATGCGGGCGCCGATCTTGAGATCCTTGGCCCAAAAGGGGATGAGGCCCCAGCGCAGGAGCACCAATTCACGGGTTTCTGTGCCAGCGCCAATGCGCACTGCAGCTACCGGCTGGGTGGGGGCGATGTTGTAGCGCGGAGCCATGTCGGGTATCTCGGGTAGGTTGAATTGCACGGCTAGATCTGCATCTGGATCGGTCAGGGTAAATCGTCCACACATGTACCTGTCCTACTTTCTCATAGCTGAATGGTCAACGTGTTCGTGTTACACCCCACAGGCGAAACCGCCCCGTAGAAACGCCCAGTCCCGTAGAGATGCCCAGTCCCATAGAGACGCCCACATAGAGACGCCCAGTCCCTGTGAGACGCCCCACCGGGGCGTCTCTACAAGAGCGGGGTATTCTCGGTGGTGTCCCGGGGATAGTATGGCACAAAATCGGAGTAAAGTCAAGGGTTTCCAGACCGTCTTAGTGACTTTTTGCTGCGGCTGAGCGGATGAGATCCTGTTTTAGGTCCCAGAGCTCCTGAGTCAGGGAGACGTGATAGATGTGTGGGTTCATGAGGCGGCGAACACCGGGGTCGAGGCGGCGCACATCGGCCAGGCGGCGCTGGCGTATCTCATCGATGGTGGGCAGGTCGTAGACGAGTTTTCCGTCGACGAGGACGTGCACCTGGAGGGGCTCGATCTCGACTATCTCGCTCTGGGATAGGGTACGGAGCTTGGTGTGGGCGGAAGGGTGGTGCAGGACCAGGGGATCCAGGGTCCGGGGGTCTTGATCGTCCAGGCTGAGGAGGTCGGCAGTGGCTTTGCTGCGCTGGTCGTAGACCCGCCAGACGAGTTTGTGGCCTGGATTTGGTGTTTTGGCCGATGACTCGGAGACCTTGATGGCGGGAATCCAGTTGCCCTGGTCATGGACGGCAACCAGCTTGTATACGCCTCCCAGCGCGGGCTCTCCCCAGGATGCAATCAGGCGGGTGCCGACGCCGAAGGCAAAGCGGCTGATGAGGCGGTCGGGATCGACGCCATACCGAGGCGCCTCGTGGGTGATCTGGGTGATGATCTGGAGGATGACGAGTTCGTCCAACTCGTTGGAGAGGACGATCTGGGTGTCGGGGAATCCGGCCTGATCGAGCATCTTGGCGGCCTGGATGCTGAGGTAGGCGAGGTCGCCGGAGTCGAGGCGGATGCCCAAGGGTTGATGGCCTTTGCGCTTGACTTCCTCGAATACGCGAATGGCATTGGGAATGCCACTTTCGAGGGTGTCGATGGTATCGACCAGCAGCAGGCAGTCGTCGGGGTAGCTGTCGGCGTAGGCGCGGAAGGCATCGAGCTCGCTCATGCCCAGGCTCATGAACAACTGGACCATGCTGTGGGCATGGGTTCCCTTGGGTGGAAAGCCCAGCACGTGGGAGATGCCGACGTTGGAGGAAAAGTCGGCCCCGCCGATGAGCGCGGCACGGGCGCCGGCATTGGCTCCCTTTTCGTGGCCCCTTCGCAGGCCAAACTCTAGTAGGAGCTGGCGCCGGCCGCTTTCGTGGATTCGCGTGGCCTTGGTGGCGATGAGGGTCTGATAGTTGAGGTGGTTCAGCAGGGAGGTTTCGAGGATCTGGGCCATGACCAGCGGACCCTGAACCATGGTGAGCGGCACGTTGGGGTGAACGACGCGGCCTTCGGGGATGGCACGCATGGTGATGCCCTCGAAGGTACCATTTCCCCGGAGCCAGGACAGGAAATCGGGAGCGAAGACGGGAGTACCGCCACGCCCGACCTGACTGCGCAGGTGGTCGATATCCTCGTCGCGGAAGTGTACGTCCAGCATCCAGTCAAGAAGCCACTCCAGGCCGGCGTTGATGCAGTAGCCGGCCTGGTGGACGCCATAGTCGGGATACCTGCGGAAAAAGTGGTCGAACTGGACCTGTTTCTCGTGGAGTCCCATGCGGAAGTAGAGTTGGGCCATGGTCAATTGGTATTGGTCGGTGAACAGGATGCCCTCTGCTGTCCGGCGATCGGGTCCCTTCATGGTGTGCCTCCTTTGGCGTGAGCTGTCATAAAGGGCAGGTGGGCGGCATGGCGCGTTTGTGAGCCGAGACGGCGATCATGCCCCGGACCTTTGCCAACAAAGGCTGGGCTATAGCGTCTGTCTGGCCCGATTCGATGGCGGCGAGGGTTGCGTCCAAGTCGTCGTAGGTGATGCCCATCTCGCCCTCGTCGGTCTGGCCTGCCCACAGCCCGGCGGTGGGCGGACGGTCGATGACCGGCTGGGGGATGCCCAACTCTCGGGCCAACTGGCGTACCTGCCACTTGTAGAGCTGGCCGAGGGGCTCCACATCCACACCCCCATCGCCATACTTGGTAAAGTAGCCGATGGCGAGCTCGCTCTTGTTGCCTGTGCCGGCCACCAGGTAGCCGTGGGTCTGTCCCAAGGCGTAGAGGGTAGTCATTCGCAGGCGGGCCTTGATGTTGGCCTGAGCCAGGGCAGTGATGCCAGGAGGCAGGGTCGCCAGGAGGGCGTCGTAGGCCGACGCCAGATCCACCGTTATGGTCGGGAGGGCAAAGCCCGTGGCGACGAGCTGGGCCATCGAGGCGTCCTCGGGCGCGCTGTAACAGGGCATGAGTACGCCGAGGACGTGCTCGCCCTGGGCCCTCTGGCAGAGCACGGCGGTGCAGGCAGAGTCGATGCCGCCACTCAGGCCGATGACGTAACCGGCGGCCCTGGCCTGGGTAGCATAATCGCGCAGCCAGGTAACGATGTCGGCGGCAAGTTTGTCCATGGGTATCATATCACACCACCTTTGCTACGATCTCGACCCCGTTCTGGGCCATGTTGTATAGGAAGATGAGGTGCAGCAGGTCGCCGTGGTGGGGCAGGGCGCCGATCTCTTGCGCAACGTCCACCGGAAGGTCGAAGGTATCCACCCCATCGACGGGCAGGATGACGCGCACGCCTCGGAGATTGAGGGCATTGGCCCGCAGACGGAGGTGCATGGCCAATTGGTGGACACACAAGTCGGTACAGTCGCCGACGACGAGGAAGGTGGTCACCTGGGGATGGGTGTCGAGCCAGGCGTCGAGTTCGGTAGCGATGGATGAGCTGATGGAGTCTTTTTCGATGACGTGAAAGAGATCGGAGAAGGGCAGGCTGCTGAGCTCGGGAACGGTGACGGGTTCGTCGGTACCGCGCACGCAGTGGGCCGGGTAGCTTTCAAATTCGACGGCGTCCTCGGAGTGGGTGTCCTGGGGGAGAATGAAATGGCGCACACCGATGCCGTGGGTACGCTGGAAGAGTTGGGCGATGGGCTGAGCAATGCGGCCGACCCTCGGGCTGGATAAGGGGCCTCGAGAGCAAAACCCGGTCGTGACGTCGACGGCGAGGACGGCGATGCGATGGGGGTCGCTCTCCACCCCGTCCAGGAGCTCGGACAAGTCCTTGGTGGGACGGCTGTTGTACCA
>JASFHU010000448.1:0-4780 GCA_050123055.1 Anaerolineae bacterium | reverse complement strand
ACCCCGCCCCCACTTATTGATAAGATACTGGGAGTGGAAGAAAAGAGGTACAAATGATGCACAAACGATTGATCATACTCATATTGGTGGCGGTGCTTTTGGCGGGCTGTGACTTGGGCCGGCAGGAAGCAACAACTCCTTATCCCACCGTTCCGCCCCCGGCAGCTGCACCAGGCCGCAGCGGCGGACTCGGCGGCGTCATCGCCTCGGGCGAAGTTGTGGCCGTGCGCGAAGCGCAACTCGGTTTCACCCTCCCCGGACGGGTGCGAGACCTGAAGGTTGCCCTGGGCGATGAGGTGGAGGCTGAGCAGGTGCTCGCCACCCTGGAGACGGCCGATCAGGAAGCACTGGTGGCTCAGGCCGAAGCGACCGTACAGACCGCCCAGGCGAACCTGGACTTGCTGCTGGCTGGCGTCTCTCCTGGCGAGCTTGCAGTCGCCGAGACGGCGATCTCTGCCGCACAGGCGCTGGTCAGTCAGGCGGAAGCAGCGCTCGAGAGCGCGGAAGCCCAATGCGCGGTTGCCCGATCGGGGGTTGCGGCCGCCGAGGCAGCCCTCGAGGCCGCCCAGGCTCAGACGGGCCAGCTTGATACCGGTCCGCGAGCGGGACAGATTGCGGCGGCCCAGGCGGAACTCAAGCTGGCTGAAGTGCAGCTCCAGCAGGCCCAGGCGGCCTACGACCGGGTCAAAGGCTCGGCCGACATCCAGATGCGCCCCGAATCATTGGCCCTAGAGCAGGCGACTATCGCTCACCAGGCGGCCAAGGCCCTGTACGAGGCCTTGTTCGAGGGCGCCACCGCTGACCAGCGGCGGGGGGCTGCTGCCCAGGAGGAGGCTGCGCGGGTGCAGATTGTCCAGGCCCAGGATCAGGCCCTGTCTGCCTGCGCCCAGGTGGGCCAGGCGTCGGCGGCCGTCGAAGCGGCCAAGGCCCAGCAAACCCAGGCCGAACAGCAACTCTCTCTCCTGAAAGCAGGTCCCACCGCAGAGCAGATCGCCGCCGCCAGGGCCCAGGTGGCCCAGGCCGAAGCTGCCGTGCAGGTGGTTCGCGTAGCGCTGGAGCAAGCTGAGCTCCGCGCCCCCTTTGCCGGGACGATCAGTGCCGTGACGATCAGCCCTGGCGAGACCGTAGTTCCCGGGCAGCCAGTGCTGGCCCTCACCGACTTGCTAAACCTCCAGGTGGAGACGACTGACCTGAGCGAGCGTGACGTTGCCCGGGTTGCGCTGGGGCAAGAGACCATCGTCTATGTGGAAGCGCTCGGCGATGAGATCCCGGGTCGGGTGGTGGGCATTGCGCCGCAAGCGACGACCATCGGCGGTGATGTGGTCTATACCGTCTATGTGGAGCTCGATGAAATGCCGCCGGGTCTGCGCTGGGGGATGAGCACAGAGGTCGAGATCGCTACAGAATAGACTCCAATAGTTTGTGTGTTTTGTCCTGGTTCACAAGTTGGGGTATAATCGGCTGTAGGCAGAGGAATGTTTATCATTCGTGAGCTGCAAGGAGGAGGAGTGTGTCAAACGATAGCTCCAGCAAAATCGGCTACCTGAAAATGGTAGACATCTTTCAGGATCTGACCGAGGCCGAGATTGAGGAGATCGACCGGGCGACGACGATGAGTAGTTGCCGCCGGGGCAAGATCTTTTACATGCCCGAAGATACGAGCGAGGTGCTCTTCCTGCTGAAGGAGGGCCAGGTCCAGCTTTACCGGATCTCTCCCGATGGCAAAAAGCTGGTCATGGGCACCATCGGTCCGGGGACGATCTTTGGCGAGATGGCCCTCATTGGCCAGGGGATGCACAACACCTTTGCCGAGGCCACCGAGGATTGTGTGCTCTGTGTCATGAGTCGCGAGGATGTAGAGCGACTGTTGATCACCAAGCCCATGGTGGCCTTGCGCATCTTTGAAGAACTGGGCAGTCGCCTGAAAGAGACCGAGGCGCGTGTGGAAGAGATCGCTTTCCGCGGCATTCCAGCCCGGCTGGCCTCCCTTCTTCTGCACTTGGCCGATGAGCGCGCCAGTGATACCATTACGGGAATGACTCACCAGGACTTGGGCGAACAGATCGGTACCTATCGCGAGACCACCACTCAGACGCTCAATACCTTCAAAGCCGATGGACTCATCGACATTGGCCGGAAGCGCATCACGATCCTGGACCGTGAAGGGCTGCAAAAGATCGCTGAGAGCTAACGGCGGGCTTCTAGCAGCCGTCTCCAAACAACTCAATGAACATCCCCCGGTTTGAGCCGGGGGATGTGTTGTCTATCACCTCACTATCCCGGACACCCGTCCAGGGTTGTTTAGAGATGCAAAGCTATGCCGACGACGCCGGGACCGGTATGCGTCCCAATGACCGGCCCGAGATCGCCCACCAGGGGGGGGGCGCAGCCCATCCGCTCCACCAGTTCATGACCAAGAGCATCCGCCTCTTCTGGCACCAGTGCATTGAGGACGGCGACCTTGGCCTGGGGGCCCTTGCTGCCGACGTACTCCTGGGCGATCTCGATCATCCGGGCAAGTGCCTTGGGCTTGGAACGCACCTGCTCGCAGGGTTCGATGGCCCCATCCTGGAGGGTCAGGATCGGTTTGACCTTGAGCAGTGTGCCCATGAACGCTCTGGCGTTGCCGATGCGCCCACCTTTGGCCAGGTATTCAAGGGTATCGACCACAAACCAGAGTTGCGAGGTCTTTTTGATCTCCTCGATCCTTTCCACAATCTCCTCGCGAGTGGTTCCGGCGGCGGCTGCCTCGATGGCCGCGTTGACCATCAAGTGCAGGCCGACAGCGGTCGAGAACGTATCCACGACGCTGATGTTGGCCCCGGGTAGCATCTCTTTGGCGGCCATGGCCGAGTTCCATGTGCCGCTCAGCTTGCTCGAGATCGTCAACGTCACGATCTCGTGTCCGGCCTCGGTCAGCTCCTCGAATACCTGGTGAAACTCACCGGCCGAGGGTTGGGATGTGGTTGGCAGCGTGGGAGCCTCTTTCAGGCGGGCATAGAACTCTTTGTCAGAGATCTCCACGCCCTCTTTAAAAGCCTCCTCGCCAAAATGCACGTATAGGGGCACGACGCGAATGTCGTGCTCGCGGGTGGTGGCCTCCGAGAGGTAGGCCGTCGAATCGGTTACAATTTTGATCATCGTAGTCCTTTCTCCCTCTTCATTGATGGTTGATCAGTCCAGTGCCTCTAGGGCTTCCTCCAAGAAATCGACCAGGGTTGTGCGGCTTTCTTCGCTCAGCCTCGACAGATTGGCCTGGTAGTGGTGGACATGATTGAGCAGGCGCCGCGTCAGGCGATGGTTGGCCTCGTTGTCATCCGAAAGGGCAACCCCCAGACTAAAGCTGGCCAGGGTTTCCAGCTCTGTGGCATCGTGGGTACGAAAGTTGTCAAGAACGCGGAACGGATTGAGTCCGCCGGCTCGTGCTCTGGCCCGCTGCAAGTTCAGCAACAAGGCGCCGATCATCTCTGTGCAAAAGGTCAGGGGAGCACTAGTTTCCGGCAGGCGAGCCAGTAGGTCGTTGAGGGCCTCCCGGGCGTTTGTCCCTTGAGCTTGAGTGAGCTTTCCCAGAACGTGCTCGCGCACTCGTTGCCAGTCTTCCCTCTGCTGTACATCCCCCCTGTGGTCAGCCAGCAGTTCAGTGGCAATCGGAGTGGGTGCAAAGACGACCATAGAACGGCCTGGTCCAGGATGGCTGCCCGAGGTCGCCGCAACCGCGCTCCGTAGGGTATAGCTGGACGCGGCGAATCCCTTCTCTTCAAGTACCTTGAGCATATCGTAGGCAGAGAAGCGGTTCACACCCAGCCGTTCGGCCACATCGGAATAGTGAACGGGGCCTTTGCGCTCCCGGTAAAGCTCCAAGAGTTTGTCCAAAAACGCCCGTTGGCGGGCTGTAAGTTTGGAAGCTGGCTGCATGTCCCTTGCTCCGCCGAGGTTCCCCAAAAAACCAAAATATCGTGCCAATTATACCCTTGTCGCCCCCATTTGTCAACTAGGGGACGAAATTCAAGGGCTGAGCTCTTGGCTTGAGGAAGGAGATAATGCTAAGGGCTGCGGGCTGAATCGTTCGTGGTTGGTCCCTGTTCCTGCCGGGCCACACTGTCCATCTCTACGACCAACCCGCCGGTGGCTGCGGCAAGCAGATTGTAGGCTATCCCGACCAGCATGATGACCACGGCCAATACCGCACCGGCCAATAGGGCCATCAGCAGGGCGGCCAGGAGGAATACCCACACTGACACTGCTGTCAGGCCCTCCAGATACCCCAGCAGCTCTTCTAATCCAAAGAATTGCACCAGGTCAAAGCTGGCCAGCTCCTGCCCGAGGACAGAAATGGTCAGATCCTGCCACCCGCCCAACCATTCGAGGACCACGCCAGCCAGACCGACGCCCAGCAGGCCGCAAAGTAGGCTGGGTAGGAAGGCTGCGACTACGCCCAGCAGGCAGCCCATCTTGCCCAGAGAGGGCAAATTGATCCGTTGAATGGCAACTCTCATCTCAGTTCCTCTCGGTGATGCTGTGCATCTGGTACCTATCCAAAAGAGCTCTAGCCCTCGTCCTCGAGGACGGAGGTCACCTCCGCAGACGGCGCCCGTTCGGAAACGGGCGTGACGAGCGAATCCTCGGCTTGATTCTTGGCTCGGTAGCTCGCCAGGTCAGGCCGGGCAAGCCGGCTGGCAATGGCTCGCTGGTAGAGGTCCACATACAGGCGCGCCGAGCGCTCCCACGAAAAATCGGTGTGCATTCCGCGCAACTGAATCCGCTGCCACAGGTCACGGTG
>JASFHU010000447.1:0-4785 GCA_050123055.1 Anaerolineae bacterium | reverse complement strand
TGACGTCGTCACTGGTGGTACACTTTGGACCGGGAACGTTGGGGCTGATTGCATATCGCATCTGATGTGACAGGGAAGAGCACCCGGCAACGGGGCCGGGAGGAGGAATTCATGGAAACAAAGCAGGCAAGGGAGGTACTGGCAGCCCACGCCGATTCCCTGGTAGGCGTGAGGGATGGACCTCCTGCAGGACTCACGCGAAATGACCGGATACAGGGACTGCTAGATCTGGCCGAGCAGTTGCAGGGAATCTTGGTGCCGGTGGCACCGGATGCCCACTATCGCCGGCGACTTCACGGCGAGTTGCTCCTGGAAGCGCAGCACCGCCAGGCCGAATCGGAAGTGGGCCTTTTCCAGCAACACCGCAAGGGCATTCTGATCGGAGCCGCTGCCGTCGGCTCGGTTGCTTCCGTGATCGGGGTTGTGATCGCCTTTATGCTCCGCCGGGGCAGAGGAGCAACACACATTGCCACAGGCTAGCCAGACCCGTACCCAGTCTGGCCTTCCGGGGGAAGGCTTATTTTTGGCTCGATTTTTTGGAAATTTGGGAAACTAGGGGAGGTACAAAGACGTATGACCAAGTACGCACGGATCACGGGATGGGGCAAGCACGTGCCCGAGCGGGTGCTCACCAATTTCGATCTGGAAAAGATGGTCGATACCAGTGACGAATGGATCCGCACCCGTACTGGAATCCGCGAGCGGCACATTGCGGCGCCGGGCGAGACCTGCTCTACCATGTCTCTGGCCGCGGCGAGGGAGGCACTAAAGGTCGCCAAGCTTGCCCCCTCTGACGTGGAGCTGATCATCGTCGCTACATCATCCCCTGACTACTGGGTTCCATCGGTGGCCAGCATGATCCAGGACCAGTTGGGAGCGACCGACGCGCCCGCCTTCACCCTGTCCGCTGGCTGCACCGGTTGGGTCTATGCTCTGGTCACAGCTAGCCAATTCATACAGACTGGCGCCTATCGAAACGCCCTGGTTATCGGCACCGAGCACCTTTCGATGGGCGTCGACTGGACCGATCGAAATACTTGTGTCCTCTTTGGCGATGGCTCTGGGGCAGTGGTGTTGGAGGCCAGTGACCAGCCGACAGGTATCCGGTCCTTTGAACTCGGCTCCAACGGTGAAGACTATGACGCGCTCATTCTCCCAGGCTGCGCTGGCGCCCATCCACCCAGCCACGAGGCGATCAACCAGCGACTGCACTATTTGCGTATGGACGGGCGGCGCGTATTCAAGTTCGCCACCCGCGTCCTGGCTGCCTCGGTGGCCAAGGTGGTCAAAGACAGCGGGCTGACCATCGACGATATCGCCCTGATCATCCCCCACCAGGCGAACGATCGCATCATCGAGATGGCCCGGCGCAAGCTGCGGGTGCCACCGGAAAAGATGATGGTCAACATCGAACGCTATGGCAACACATCAGCCGCTTCCATCCCACTGGCACTGATGGATGCCCTCGACGAAGGCCGGGTCAAGCCTGGCGACCATCTGGTCTTTGTCGGCTTTGGGGCCGGGCTCACCTGGGCTTCAGCCACATTCCATTGGGAACCCCAAGAGCCGACGGCCATTCCGGTGGACGATTGGCCCATGCGAGAGCGGTTGGCCCGTCCCGTGACCAAGGCACGCTCCGCGCTCTGGAGTGCCAGTGTCGGTCTGGCGACCAAAGCTGAGGCGCTGCTGTTGCCCTTGTACGGCTTTGCCGCCGGCTATAGAAAACGTCGGAAGAACAAATAACAGACCCTGTTCACACCTTGGCTTGCCCGCCATGACAAAGGCCCTCTTCCCGGGATGGGGAGAGGGCCTAGTGTGTTGCTGAAAGCTACTTGTTCTTACGCCCAAAGACAAAGTCAAGCACGATACTGACCACACTGATCAGCAGCGCACCCAGAAAGGCCGGGATAATGCCATCGACATGAAATCCCACACCGAGTTTCCCGGCGATCCACGATGACAACCAGAGCATGGCCGCATTGACGACCAGGGTGAATAAGCCCAGCGTGATCACGTTGATCAGACAGGTCAGGAACCTGACCAGAGGCCGGATCAGAGCATTGACCAACCCAAAGATCAGGGCCGTCACAGCCAGTACGGTCACCGTTTCCCAGGCTGTCTCGCCCGAAATAGAGATGCCCGGCACCAGCCAGGTAGCCAAGGCCAGGGCCACAGCATTGATCAACAGACTGATTATGAAGCTCAAGGGCTCCCTCCCTATTTACTCGACATAGATCTCGACGCGCTCGCCGTCTTCCAGATCCTCCACCTCGACGATCTTGCCCTGGGCCCCCTCCTTGATCTGCTCGAGGATGTCATTCACGTCCATGCCTTCCAGTTCCGGTGCAAATCGGGCCCCCATCCTCGTACCCACGTCCACCAGGCTCATGGGCAGATTCACATTGACCTTGCTCCTGCCCGTTTCCAGGTCGGTGACCCTGACCCGGAACCAGCGCGGGGCGCTGGGGCTTTCGGACACCAGGCGCACCTCTTTCTTCCGCTCTGGTTCCAGTGCGCCCAGCAACTTGGCCCCCTCTTCGGCCGTGATCTTGCCTTCCGCTACCATGTTGAGGATCTGCATCCTCTCTTCTGTCGTCGCCACTTCTAGTCTCCTTTCATACACAATCTCCCCGGACTGGGGAATCAGCCAATATACAGTTCCACCCGCTCACCGTCCTGATCATCCTGCACGTCGATGAAGAGCGGCTCGCCGCGCGAAGAGCTTTCACGGAGTGCAATGATCAGATCATCTACACCGGTGTCCCTGAGCTGAGGGACAAAGGGCTGGGCCATGCGCACTGCCAAAGCGGTCAGAGACAGTGGCAGAGGGAAGCTGAACGCCACCTTGCGCTTTCCTTCCTCACTGATCCGCAAGTGCATCCAGGTAGCGCGCCTGCTCCACAGGGCCAGGCCCAGGACCACCACCCCCAGCAACATTGGCAGCCAGCCGCAGCACAGCCAGACTCCGGCCCCACCAGCGGCATACACCAGGGCCATCACCAGGACCCCGGCGATGAGCACCGCCCCACCGGCCATCAGGGGGTAGATCCAGAACCGAGCCCAGCGATCCTCCGCCGACTCAACTGGGGTTGAGGCGCGTGACTGCGGCTCCATCACCTCTTCGGCTTCATAGGCTTCCTCTGGCACCGCCTCGTCCAACGTCGACAGCAACATCGCTGCCTCTTGAGCGTCGATCTGGCCAGTTTCTACCATCTCGAGAATCTTCAAACGTTCGTCTTGCATCACACCCCCGCTACTTGGCCTCCGCTTCAGCCACTGTCGGAACGGAAACCTCTTTGCCCGCGTTCGTGATGGGCGTCTGGGTATCGCCAGGTTGCACATCAGGTTCCACCAGCACAAAGAGTGCCACGACGCCCGCCGCCGATGTGATCAATCCGGCCAGAACATAGATCATTCGGAGCCGAACGAACTCCCCAAGCACTGCGGCCGTCGCCATCGAGAGTAGGCCGGCAGCCGTGGTCAGCGCATTCAGGGCGCTGCCCACGCGCCCTCGCTTGAGGTCGGGGACCGCCAACTGCATCATGGTCATCAGCGCCGATTGTGCCGGAACCAGGGCGATGCCCAGCAGCAAGCTGAACAGCAACAGCATCAACGGCATGTAAAGCAACCGTTGACCTACGGTCATCTGGGCCAGGTCTACATCGCTGCCGGCACCGGGGAGCAGGTTCACCAGTGAGAAGGGTGGCGACAGACCTATCAGGGCGATCATCCCCCCGATAAAGATGATGCTCCAGCCCGCCAGGTTTCTCTTTGAAAAACGAGCCGCCACAAAGCCCAGGGTCACTGCGCCCAGCGCCATACCCAGCCCCTGGGCCATATCGACCGCACCCAGGCCCTCCGGCCCCATGCCGAAGGTGCGCTGCATAAAGGGCACCCAGATGACATTGATAGCCCCAATACCCAGTTGTACCACCGACAGGGAGAGGAGGATCCCCACCATGGTCCGGTTGCCGAAAAGATAGCTCACCCCCTCGCGCAGTTCGGCCCACACCGCAGCCCATTCTCCGCCTCCGGCTGCTGCTGCCTGCCGGCCCGCGGTCGTGCGAGGCACGGTCATGGTAATGATCGCCGCCGCCGAGATGAGAAAGGTTGCCGAATCCACGAGAAAGGCTGCCTGCTCGCCCCACACCGCGATGGAGAACCCGGCGATTGCAGGCCCGATCAAGAAACCCAGGGTCTGAACGATCTGCATCAGCCCGTTGGCTGCCAGCAGGTCGTCCTTTTCTGGAACGATGAGCGGTAGCGTTGCGTTCTGAGCCGGAAAGAAGAAGCGGCTGACCGAAGACATCAGAAAGCCAACGACATAGTAGATCCACACCTGGTCCGGCGTTCGTACGAAAAGACATGGTAGGACCAAAAGCGCTCGCAGAACGTCGGCCACAACCATCGTCCGCTTGCGGTCCCAGCGGTCCACAAAGACTCCGGCCACCGGTCCCAGCACCAGCATCGGCAGAGCACTGGAGATGACCGATAGCCCCACCAGCAGCGACGAACCGGTCAACCGTTCGACCATGATGGGGATGGCCAGCCAGTAAAAGTAGTCGCCGATGAAAGAGATGGTCTGCCCCAGCCAAAGGGCCACGAAGCTCCGGTTGCGAAACAGTCGCCCGTAGGCGACCTGACTGTTGTGCATCGACACCCTCTAATCCAAGTCTTTCCGCATTGTCAGCAGCGTCCGCTGCTCCTCGAAGCCATAATCTCGCAGCACCTGCGAGATGGCGCTCTGATCGGGATCTATCGTGATCCTGACCGGTCTGGAAGGAC
>JASFHU010000446.1:0-4793 GCA_050123055.1 Anaerolineae bacterium | reverse complement strand
GAAAATGAAGCCCCATATCGATCGCACCATGTTTGGCTCGATCACCATCGAAGGCGAGATCTATGAGCGGGACGTGATCATCCGCCTGAGCGGCAAGGTGAAAAAGCGCAAGAAGAAACTGTCCAAGGCGGTGTACGGCACGTCCCACACGATCTCGCTGGACGAGGCCAAGCACGTCTACCAGAAGGGGGCCGGGCGGCTGATCGTCGGCGCGGGGCAATATGGCTTTGTGGAGCTCTCGGACGAAGCGGCCGGCTACCTTGAGCGGCGGGACTGCCGGGTCGACCTGCTGCCGATGAAGAAGGCGATCAAGGCCTGGAACCGGGCCGAGGGGGCGGTGATCGGCCTGTTCCACGTCACCTGCTAGCCGGCCGCCGGCCGGACCGAAAGCGGCAAGGCCCATGAGCGATCCTGACGAGCGATGAAGATTCTGTTTCTTTCTGTCTGGTACCCCTATCCGGCCGACAACGGCTCAAAGCTCCGGGTCGACCATTTGCTTCGAGCCTTAGCTGCCCGCCACGAGGTGACGCTTCTGTCCTTCGCCTTTGACACGGCAGCGCCCCATCGATCCGTAGGGCAGCGCGAATATTGCGCCGACATTCGGACCGTCGCGTGTAATCCGTTCGAGCGAAACCGGAGCAGCAGCCTGCGACGCTTCTTCTCCCGCGAGCCGGTGGCCATGCGGGCCATCCCTGAGATGAGCGCGCTGGCCCAGGCCACGTTGTCTGAGCAAGGCTTTGACCTCGTGATCGCTTCCACAACCTTGATGGCCGTCTATGCCCAACAAGCACCAGATACAGTCAAGAGGGTACTGGAAGAGCATAACTCGCTCACCCGCATGATGTGGGATCGTTATCGTGCTCAGGGCTCGGCTCTGCAGCGGTTGCGCCGTTGGGCAAGCTGGCAAAAAACCCGTCGTTATGAGGCCAGGCTGTTCCGCGGCTTTGACCTGATCACCATGGTCTCCGAGCAGGATCGCGCCACCAGCCTGAGCGGGCTTCCCGGATTCCAGGGGGCCGTCGAGGTCATCCCCAACGGCGTCGACTGCGCGCACAACCGGCCTGGGCTGGCCGCGCCCCAGCCCCACGCCTTGGTATACAACGGAGCCCTGACCTACAGCGCCAACTATGATGCAATGCACTATTTTCTGGACGAGATCTATCCTCTGATCCGAGCGCAGGAGCCGGAGGTGTCTCTGGCCATCACCGGTTCCACCTCCGGCGTCGATCTTGCCGGCCTGCCTTTGGGCGCAGGCGCGGAGACCGTTGGTTTCGTGGAGGACGTACGCCCACTGGTGGCCGGCGCCTGGGCGGTGGTGGCGCCCATCCGCCAGGGCGGCGGCACCCGCCTCAAGATCCTGGAGGCGATGGCGCTGGGCACCCCGGTGGTGGCCACCTCAAAGGCCGCAGAGGGCCTGTCCGTGACGTCCGGGCGCGACATCCTGATCGCCGACGGGCCGGACGCGTTTGCGGCCTGCGTGGTCCAACTGCTGCGCGACGCAGCATTGCGTGAGTACCTGGCCGGCAATGCCCGGCAACTAGTGGAGCTGGAGTATGACTGGCAGGCCATCGGTCAGCGGTTTGTGGACCTGATCGAGGAGGTTGGCGGATGAGTTTTTCTGATCGTTCGACGGATAAGCGGGTGCCCGCCTGGGCGATCCCGCTCCTCTTGGTACTGGCCGTGCTGGGCGCGGCAGCCCTCATTGGCCGCCAAGCGTCGGCGCGCTTTATCCTGCTCATCGGCGCCGGCGCCGGCTTCCTGCTGCTGCTGCAGGAACCGGGCCTGGGGCTGGTGGCCCTGGCCGCCCTGTCCTTCACCGTGCCCTTTACCTTTGGCACCGGCACCGAGGTGGCCCTCACGCCACCAGTCTTTCTCATCGCTTTAGTGGCCGGGGCCTGGTTGGTGGACAGTCTCCGCCGGGGGGAACTGCGCCTGCCCGCCTCGCGCACGGTGCTGCCCCTGCTCCTTTTTGTCCTGGCTGGCCTGGTTTCGCTGCTGGCCGGCCGCGCTACCTGGGACCCTCTCGTGCCCCAGCCCGGCAACCTGCTGCTGGTCCAACTGGGCCAGTGGGGCATCTTTGCCCTCTCGGCCGTCATCTTTTTGTTGACCAGCGACCTGGGCCAGCGCGGGCGCTGGCTAGAGATGGCCGTCTGGACCTTCCTGGCCCTGGGCACCGTGGTGATCCTCGAGTTCTACCTGCCGCCCTTGCGCCGCCTCCTGGGCTGGTCCAGCCCGGTCATGGCCAGCCGGAGCATGTTTTGGACCTGGCTGTCGGCCCTGGCCGTGGGCCAGCTGCTCTTTAACCGCCGCCTCCGGCCGCTGATTCGCCTCTGGCTGGTGGGGCTGCTGGCCGCCGCGGCCTTTGCCGCCTGGTTCCGCCTCAACGACTGGGTCTCGGGCTGGGCGCCTTTTACTGTCGCGGCGCTGGCGGCCGTCTGGCTGCGGGTCTGGCAGCGCAACCGGACCAACGGCCTGGTCATCGGCGTCGTTCTCATCATCGTGGCTGTCCTACTCTACCCCCTGGTCTTTACCCACGCTGGGGGCGAGGCCGAGCTGGACCTAAGTTGGGGGGGGCGTCAGACGCTCTATCAGGTCGTGTTCGACGTCGTCAAGGACCATCCGGTCCTGGGACTGGGGCCCGCCGCCTACCGCTACCACGCCGTTACCCGCTGGCTGTCCCTGGGCGTGGGCCGGGCGCTGTACCTGGACCCCCGCGTCTCCTCCCACAACAACTACATCGACCTCTACGCCCAGTTGGGGCTGGTCGGGCTGGGTCTCTTTCTCTGGTTCCTGGTCGAGGTCGGCCGATTGGGCTGGCGGCTGGCGCCCCGCTTTGAGGATGACTTCCGGGAGGGTTACGTTCAGGGCGCCCTGGCCGGGCTGGCCGGCACCTTGGTGGCCATGATGCTGGCCGACTGGTTCCTGCCCCTGGTCCACAACATCGGTTTTCCGGGTTTCCGGACCAGCGCCCTGGCCTGGATGTTCCTCGGTGGACTGGTGGCCTTGGAACAGGTTTCGAGTAGCACACAGCAGACAGAGGTCAAGGACTAGCGAATGGGGATTAGGCCTGAGGCTGAGGGGCAAAGTGCCATGCCTGTAGATCTCTCGGTGATCATTATCAGCTACAATACCCGCGAGCTACTTGCTCAGTGCTTGCAGTCCGTGGCCGAGTCGGCGGGCGTGGAACTGCGTGTTGAACTCAGCTCGCAACCAGAGCCTTCATCAAGGCTCACGGAGGTTCTTGTTGTGGATAACGCATCCTCGGACGGGAGCGCAGAGATGGTCCGTGACCGCTTCCCGTGGGTACGGCTTATCCAGAATCAGCAAAACGTTGGGTTTGCGGCTGCAAACAACCAAGCCATCCGCAAGTCTCGCGGCAGGTACCTTCTACTGTTGAACAGCGATGCCAGGCTCCGGCCGAATGCAGTGCAAACGATGTGGGCTCTTGTCGAAAAGAACGGGGCCATTGGGATTGTAGGTCCCACCCTGCTCAACTCTGACGGAAGCTTCCAGGCATCGCACAATAGGTTTCCTACACTCAGGTCATGTGCGGTCAGTCTGTTGGGCCTTAGCAGGTTGGTCTACGGTCCCCATTTCCCGAGCGCCAATCCTGAGGTTTCGCACACACCGAGAGAAGTTGACTGGATCGGCGGGGCGTGTTTGCTGGTCCGCCGCCAAGCCATAGAGCAAGTCGGCCCTTTGGATGAGGCTTTTTTCATGTATGCCGAGGAGATGGATTGGTGCTATCGCATGCACCAGGCGGGTTGGCTAGTCTACCATCATCCCGGCGCAGAGGTTTTCCATGTAGGTGGCGCAAGCAGTGACCTGACCCATCCCCGGCAATTGGCCCGACGATGGAGCTCATTGATGGTCTATTGGAATAAGAATCATGGTCCAGTCTCTGCTGGGATCCTGCGACTTCTGGTGGCTGTTTTGGGTCTAGTGCGCGCGGTAGGTTTCGCGTGCTTGGGCCTCGTTCGACCCGGGGAACGCCACAGAATGCTGCTCTCTGCCCGTGCCAATCTAAATCTGGCTCTGTTGCGTAGCCATGAATAATCATCGCAGACCTTCATCCATGATCTTGGAACTGGGCTGCGGCCCCAAAGAGCACCCTGGGGCCATAGCCCTTGACACAAGTCCACATGCTGCAGCTTATCAGCTGGAAGTCATAAAGCCTGAAGCGGGTAGCTGATGAGGATCGGGATCGACGGGATCGCCGTTTCGCACCCCCAGCCGGGGGGCTACCGAACCTATACCACGAACCTGGTGACGCATCTGGCTCGCCTCGACGCACAGAATTCCTTCGTCCTGTTCATAGATCGTCCCGCCGCACTGGATCTGCCGTCCAACTGGCAGGTCGCGGTCGTATCGCGCCGTCTGCCTTTGTTGGGGGTGGCGGCTCGGCAGCAGGTCGGCCTGCCGCGGCAGGTCAGGCGTTTCCAGGTGGATCTGTTGCATTCTCCCTGCGGAACCGGCCCACTGGGCAGTCCATGCCCTGACGTGGTGACCATCCTGGACACCATCGAGTTTTCTGAGCCGCTGCCAAGCCTGCGCCAGACGCGCCTGTGGGCGATGCGTGTGTATAACCGCCTGGTCCAAGCCAGGGTGGCCCGCACCGCTGAAGCGATCATCACCATCTCTCGCTATTCGAGGGACTGCATTGTGCGGCGCTTTCAGGTGCCGGCCGACAAGATCTTTGTGACCCATCTCGCACCGGCAGACCACTTTGTCACCTGCGATCGCAAGCAAGCCGTTGGGCAAGTGCGAGAGAACTTTGGCCTGGAGGAGTATTT
>JASFHU010000445.1:0-4802 GCA_050123055.1 Anaerolineae bacterium | reverse complement strand
TGTGTAGCCAGTTGCTTCAGGGCACACCGGTCCACGTCTGCACCGTCGTCGGCTTTCCACTGGGGGCCACGCCGCCAGAGGTCAAGACCTACGAGGCTCAACAATCGATAGACGACGGCGCCACCGAAGTGGATATGGTGATCAACATAGGTGCTCTCAAGTCCAAGGACTATGCGCTCGTAGAACGAGACATTGCCAGCGTGGCCCGCACCTGCCACGCCGGTGGGGCCATCCTGAAAGTGATTATCGAGGCGGCGTTGCTGTCCGACGAGGAGAAGGTGATCGCCTGCCAATTGGCAAAAGCGGCGGGCGCCGACTATGTGAAGACGAGCACCGGGTTCGGGCCAGGAGGGGCCACCGTCCACGACGTGGAGCTGATGCGCCGTGCTGTGGGACCGGAGATGGGCGTCAAGGCGGCAGGCGGTATCGGGAGCTACGAGGATGCAAAGGCGATGGTTGCCGCCGGGGCGACCCGCATCGGGGCCAGCGCCGGGATCAAGATCGTGCAGCAAGCCTCGTGATGGCTCTGCATCGAACACCTATTGCCGCGGGACCGGGAAACGTTCTACAAAATCAGACAAGGAGATGAACATTGGCCGTCGATCTGCGTTCCTACGTCTTTCTTGACAGTTTGCAGCCGCAAATGGCAGCCTTTATCGGTTCCACAGCACGGGGATTCTTGCCTCTGGCTGGCGACGCGTCACTATGGGTCGAGATTTCGCCCGGTATCGAGATCAACCGGATTACCGATGTGGCGCTCAAGGCTACCAAGGTAAGGCCCGCCGTGCAGGTCGTGGAGCGACTCTTTGGCCTCTTGGAGGTACACTCTCCCGACCAGGCCGAGGTTCGGGCAGCCGGGGCAGCCATCCTCGATGCCCTGGAGGTACAGGCCGAAGAGCGCTGGAAGCCCAAACTCCACTCCAGCCAGATCATCCGGCGCGTGGATGCCCACCAGACGCAGCTCATCAACCGCAATCGCAACGGCATGATGCTCATCGCCGATCAGACGCTCTACGTCATGGAGGTCGAACCGGCGGCCTATGCCGTACTGGCCGCCAACGAGGCGGAAAAGGCAGCCCTCATCAACATCGTCGAGGTACGGCCCTTTGGCAGCTTTGGGCGCGTCTACCTTGGCGGCGAGGAGCGGGACATCATGGCTGGCTACACAGCAGCAGTCCAGGCCATCGAGGATATCACCGGCCGGGTTGTCGAAAGCCGGAGAAAAGCCTAGACAGTTCAAAGGCGCCTTGTTGCGTGTTTTGCATGCTGGATCCGCGCCACACGCGACAGGTCAAACTCTACAGATGACCATACACAACTCTGACAGGAGGACAGGGCACAAATGGCAGAAGCATTAGGCATGATCGAGACGCGGGGCTTTGCCGCCGTGGTCGAGGCGGCCGACGCAATGGTCAAAGCCGCCAAAGTCGAACTGGTGAGCTACGAAAAGATCGGCGGTGGATACGTGACCGCTACCGTGCGCGGCGATGTGGCCGCCTGCAAGGCTGCAGTAGAAGCCGGTGTGCGTGGAGCCGAAAAGGTGGGCGAAGTCGTGTCGGTGCACGTGATCCCCAGGCCACACGTCAACATTGATCTGGTACTGCCCCTCGGGCGCCGCGAACAGGTGCTAGAGGAGCTGGGAGAATAGGCGTGGCATGAACCTGTTGCACGAACTCCCGCCTGGACCCGACATTCCAAACGTGATCTATGTGGTGGTTGAGGTCCCCAAGGGCAGTCGCAACAAGTACGAGTACGACAAGCATCGAGGCTTTGTCAAGCTGGATCGGGTGCTCTATTCCCCGATCCATTATCCCGGCGACTATGGGCTGATTCCCAGATCTCACTACGACGACGGCGACCCGCTCGATGTGCTGGTGATGGTCAATGAGCCGACCTTTCCGGGTTGCATCATCGAAGCGCGGCCGATCGGGCTATTCCGCATGCTAGACCGCGGCGTCGCCGACGACAAGGTTCTGGCCGTGCCCGCCTACGATCCGATCTTTCAGGACTACTACGATTTGCCGCATATCCCCCAGCACTTTTTGGCCGAGATGGGACACTTTTTTGAGGTCTACAAAGAGCTGGAGGGGGTAGAGACCGAGGTCCTGGGTTGGGAGCGGGTGAATCTGGCCCGGAACCAGATCCTTTATGCAGTGGAGCTCTACAGCCAGAAGTTCGGCCAGGCAGAGCCGGAGGCTTAGGCATGGAGGTTGTGCCAGGCCTCCACTGGGTTGAGCAGATCTGGGATACAAAGGTCTATGTCCTGTTCGAGGCCGGACGGGTGGTCGTCATCGATGCTGCGATGCCAGGCCGCGAGGCCGCCGTATGGCGCTACCTTGACTCGTTGGGATACGCACCCAAGGACTTGGATGAGATCTGGCTGACCCACGCCGATATTGACCACATGGGCAGCATAGCTGCCCTCAAAGCCGGCTCTGGAGCCAGGGTGGTAGCCCATCGCGCAGATGCGCCCTTGGTGGAAGATGGTGCCGACCGCGAACTGGGGCAGGTACGGCTCTCGGGTACCTACCAGTGGGTCTTCAATTGGGCAATACGCAACCTGTTCCGCTACCAGCCCACGTCGGTCGACCACCAGATAGAGGATGGGGAGGATTTGGAAGGCTGGCAGGTGGTGCACACGCCGGGCCATACACCGGGCAGCGTGTGCTTTTACCAACCCGAGCGCAAGATCATCATCGTCGGGGATGCGCTCAACTTTCGGCGGGGAAGGCTCGGAGCACCACCGCCCCTGTTCAGCCCTGATATGGTCAAGGCTCACGCCTCTATCGACAAAGTCGCGGCCTTGGACTTTGAGATCTGCTGCTTTGGCCACGGTCCGCCGCTGATGGAAAGCGCAGCAGAGCAGGTGCGTGCATTTGCCAGGTCGTTGTCGTTGTGACATCGCGTCCAACGGGAGAGAGTAACATGCTTCTAGGCAGAGTAGTTGGCACATTGGTGGCAACGCGCAAGGATGAGAAACTGGAGGGCTTTAAGCTCTTGGTGGTCAAGAAACTGAACATCGAGAATGAGGAATCGGGCGACTATGTGATCGCGGCCGACGCTGTCCAGGCCGGCATTGGCGACACAGTCCTCTACGCAACCGGTTCCTCAGCTCGCCAGACCGTCCTGACCGACAAAAAGCCCTGTGACGCAGTTCTGATGGCTGTGGTAGATACCTGGGAAGTGAACGGCCAAGTCAAGTATCAGAAGGACCAATGAGCGACGAATCCACGATCCTGATCGCCGATGACCGGCCCGAAACTGTCCAGCTCGTTCACGACCTTCTGGTAGTGGAAGGATACCAGGTCGTGACCGCGCACGACGGTCAGGAGGCCATGGACAGGATCCGTGAGCAATTGCCCGACCTGGTCCTACTCGATCTCATTATGCCCCGGCTCAACGGATTTGAGGTCTGCCAGCTACTCAAAGCTGATCCGGCGACGGCCGACATTCCGGTGTTGATGCTTACCGCCTGGGCAGAACCCGAACAGCGGGTGAAAGGCCTGCAACTGGGTGCCGATGACTACGTGGCCAAGCCTTTCGACCACCAGGAGCTCCTCGCCCGTGTCCGGACCAGGCTGCGCGCCAAGCAGGAGACAGATAGGTTGCGGGCTGCCGAAAAGACAATCCGCGAAACGTTCGAACGTTTTGTCCCGCCACACGTTGTCAAGCAGTTGCTGGCCGATCCGACCCAGGTGATGCTGGGGGGGGCGCAGCAAATGGTCACCGTCCTGTTTGCCGACCTGCGCGGGTACACGACCCTGGCCGAGACACTGCCGCCAGATCAATTGGTGGATGTGCTCAATGGCCATTTGACTGCAGCGGCCCAGGCGGTGCTGGCCCACGATGGCACCATCAGCCAGTACGCGGGCGATCTGGTCATGGCCATCTTTAACGCACCTCTTCCCCAGCCAGATCACGCCCTGCGGGCTGTTCGGGCAGCCGTGCAGCTTTGTCAGGAAATGACCCGCTATCATGCAGAAATGCCACAGGAACTGCGCATGGAATTTGGCATCGGCATCGCCTCGGGCGAAGCAGTGGTCGGCAACATTGGGGCCAAGGAGTTGCTCCATTATACCACCATTGGTGACACCGTGAACCTGGCACAACGTCTGGAAGAGATCGCCGATGGAGGTGAAATACTCCTAACCGAGACCACGCGACAACTGTTGGCGGACACCACAATCCGTGTCAAGCCAAAAGGCATGACCACAATCCGTGGGCGGAGCGAGTCGATAGCCGTGTACGCCTTGCTGGACCTGGACGGAGAGGAATGCAAATGACCCTCTCTCTGGACGAACAACGCATCGCCGAGATCGTGCAAAAAGTCGTGGCCGATCTGCAGTCGCCAGGAGTACAACCCGGCGGGCAGGCGCCCGAAGCGACCAGCCTCTCTCCCGGTGCCACGTCAGCCGGATTCGCAAGTGGTCAGGAGGGCGTTTACCGCGAGATAGACGACGCCATCGCCGCCGCAGCGGTAGCGCAGGGGCGGCTTTCTGACCTGCCGCTGGAACGGCGTGTCGCTCTGGTTGCTTCCATGCGCCAAGCTGCCACCGAACATGCTCAGGTGTTGGCCCGGGTGGCCTGGCAGGAAACGGGCATGGGGCGGTTTGAACACAAGCTAGAGAAGAACCTACTGGTGGCTGAGCGCACTCCCGGTACCGAGGCATTGCAGGCCCAAGCTTGGACTGGCGATCGAGGACTGACTTTGGTCGAACTGGCCCCCTACGGCGTGATCGGCGCCATTACACCCAGCACTAACCCGACCTCGACCATCATTTGCAACGCCATTGGCATGGTTT
>JASFHU010000444.1:0-4808 GCA_050123055.1 Anaerolineae bacterium | reverse complement strand
TCCAGGCGCGTTCGTGGGCGATGACCGCCCCCGTAGGAAAGTACTGGTTGCCGATCACGTGGGCGCGGTGGTGATCGGTATTGATGATGTAGACGATCTCTTCGCCGGTCCGTTTTTCTATCTCCGCGCGCCAATGGTGGGCCTCATGGGGGAGCATCGGCGAGTCGATCAGGATCACGCCCTCGCCGCTGACAACAAAGGCCACGTTTGCGCCGTGATACTCGGTCTCGACAAAGATGTTGGGAGCGATCTCTCGGATCATGCAACCTCCGGGGAGTGTGAAAGGTGTTGCGTGCTGCGTGTTGGGCGATCGCCGTCCTCACGCCCTACGGAGCAGGCTATGCAGTCAGTGCCTCGGTCAAAGACCGAAAAGCCTCGTTCAGGGCCTGGATAGTCTTTTCGCCCTGGGGCCCGCCTCCCTGGGCAAAGGCGGGCCGGCCGCCGCCGCCGCCGCCGATGACCTGGCATGCCTGGCGAACCAGGTTGCCCATGTGCAGATCCAGGTCGTCGGATCGGGCAAAGGTGAAAAAGCCCTTCTGCCCCGCACCTCCGGCAGCCAGTAGAGCCACCATCCGCTCTTGGGCCACGAGTCGCTGGGCCAGGTGCTTCAGATCGTCTGGTTTGCGCCCCGGTAGTTCTGCTCGCACAACCCGGGCCGGGCCCACGGCTGTGCCCTGGTGCCAGAGCGCCTTCGCCTCTGCGTCCAACAGGCCATCGCGGGCGCGGCGCAGTTCGCGGCGGGTGTCCTTCAGCTCTCCTGACAGCCGGCGGACCAGATCGTCGATCTCCCAATGCCCTACCGTGTATTCGCGGGCCAGATCCATAAGGAGAGCATTCTTGGCTTGGTAATCAGACAGGGCACGGCAGCCGCACAGAAACTCGACACGCGTCTCGGTCCCGCGTCGTTCGCTGCGGGTGATCTTGATCAGACCGACCTGGCCCGTGGACCGGACGTGGGTGCCGCCACAGGCAGAGCAGTCGAGATCCGGGATCTCGACCACGCGGACCGGTCCACCGTGAGCCAACGGTTTGCGCAGGGGCAGCAGGGGGATCTCGTCGTCGGGCACGAAACGGGCCACGGCCTGGCGATCCTCAAAGACGATGGCGTTGGACAGCGATTCAACCTTTTCCAGCTCTCGGGTAGAGATAGGGGCTCTATCCAGATCGATAGTGGCGTATTCGCCAGATAGGTGAAAGCCCACCGTGTTGGCATCCAGGCGTTCCAGGAAGGCAGCAGAAAGGATATGCTGGCCGGTGTGCTGCTGCATCAGGTCAAAGCGGCGATCCCGGTCTACCTCACCCTCCACTTCACCAGCCTCCAGGGGCTGGTCCAGAACGTGGATCACGGCCCCATCGGTCTCCCGCTCGACCACGTCCACCACCGAGACGCAGGTCGACGAACGGCTGTCGCCCAGGGTTCCGGTATCGTGGGGCTGGCCGCCGCTGGTGGGATAAAAGGCCGAGCGGTCCAGTACCACAGCGGGCTGCCCCGCCCACTGGAGGCGTTCAACCACGCGCGCAGAGAAGCGTAGCCGGTCGGGATCTTTGTAGTATAGGCGCTGGGTCATGCGCGACTTCTCCGTCGCCGGACCGGTTTACTGGGCGTCCGTTTGTCGATGAGTACCAACACGATCACACTTGCCAGAATGATGGCCAGCACCCCCGCCATTAGCACCCAGGTGGCCGGAGGGTGGATCCCAAAGAGGGGCGCCACCGCCCAGGTCATCCACAGGGCCAGACCGACAAATAACAGGCCGGTGACGAACTTGATGGTCGACGTATGGCGGTTGACAAACTGGCCCAACTGCTCGGAGCTGGTGCCAAAGTAGCTCAGCACAAAGACCACCACCAGCGGCAGGATGAACATCAGGCAGTAGAGGACCAGGTAAAAGAATGCCTGGCCGGCCAGTTCCGGTTGGCTCATCACATAGATGATCGTCGGCAGATACACCTGACCGGTACAGGCAAACTCCAGGAGCGAGATGACAAAGCCGGTCACAAAGGCCATGGCCACAAAGGCGCGTGTCTGGGCATTCTCGCGGATCACCTTGTTGATGCGGCGCCGTAGGTTCATCGGCAGCTTGAGGGTCATCTCGCTAGGCTGGCCTTCCCGGGCCCGGAAAAAGTCGCGGAAGGTCAAAATGGCCAGTACCACACACAGCAAAGCCGTGAGCAGGTACACCCAGCGCCCAAGCTCGGCAAAGAAACTCAGGGATTGCACGATCTTGAGCAAGCCCACACCGACCAACAGATAGGTCAGGAACACGCCGAGGGCAAAAGAGATGCCCACAAAGAGGATATCGCGCCCGCGACGGCCGGTGAAGGCCAGGTAGGAGATAAAGAACACCAGGGTGGCAAAGGCACAGGGATTGAGCCCATCGATCAGGCCCGCTCCCAGCACCGTCAGCACGCCAAACGACTTGAAACGGTCGACGATTGCCTGCTCACTCTGCTCGGGGTCAAAATCGTCCCACACGCGCTCGGTTCCCGTCTCAGCATATTTGGCCACCACGGCCAACAGGTTCTCGAGGTAGGCGTCGGTACCGATGAGGTAATCCTTACCCACAAAGATCATCGGCGTAGAGAGCCGTCTCTCCTCCGGGACGTCATACCTTTCGCCCAGCCATTCGCTCAGGATCTTGGACTCCTCCTCCTCGATGGAAAAGCTATCGACCACGAGCTGGGGATACCGATCCTTCACCACGTCGAGGTCGTAGGTTGTTCGGGCACACTCCTGGCAGCCGGCCTGTTCAAAATAGGCCAGATAGATGGGCTTTGCCGGGGCCACAGTTGCCTCGGGCTCCTGGGATGGGGTGGCGGATGCCTCGCCGCCCACCAGCTCCTCCCAAGCCGGGATCGTGCTACCGCCCTGGGCCAGATACTGCTCGACGAGTCCAGGCAACTGGGCCTCGATCTCTTGGATGCCGACCAGCAGTTGTCGGCCTACCAGGATCTCGGGCGTGCCCGGAGCTGGCTGGCCGGCGCCAAGCGCACGGTTGAGCTGGACAAGTCTGTCGGCATTCTCGGGCGGGGTGCTGTCGATGGGGATCGGCTGCACACCATTGCCATACTCTTGCACTAGCGAGGTCAGCAGTTCGTTCAATGCCTCAAAGCTGGCGTGACTGGGGTCATAGAAGATCAAAATCTGAACCGCAGGCACAGGAGTGGGCAGCACTACCTCGGGCAGATCCTCGAGCGAGGGGAAATCCACACCACCCTGGGCCAGGTACTCGTCGATGTAGCCTTCCAACTGGGCTGGGATCGCGGCACCGCCCATAAGTACCTTGTCGCCGATGACGAGGACGGGCACGTAGCCCTGCTCCTCCTTGGGCACGCCCAGCTTTTCCTCCAAAGCCAGCATCGTCAGATAGTTGTCGTCCTCCTGGATGTTGAGATACTCATACTCCACCTGGTCACCATACTTCTCATAGACCGTGGGCAAATAGTTGTCCATGACCTCGTGGCAGTGGGGGCAGGTAGGACTGTAAAACAGGTAGAAGCGGACCACCGGCTCATCCTGAGCAATGACGGCGGGACCCGCTGCCGGCGTCAAAAGGAGTGCCAACGACGCTACGGCAAGCAGCAGTAGAACTATCCAACCTCTTCTCATATACGAAGCAGCCTCTCCATCGTCCTCAATCTCAGCTTCCGGGGGCCAGGCCCCCGAAGAGCAGCCGGATTATAGCACAACCCATATGGTTTTGCCAGTGGTAAAAGGCTCATGGAAAAGGCCGCGACAGGGCAAGCCGGGCAGGATCTGCGGGTACTGGGCTCCGCTGCCAGCGCCAAATCGGGCAAACGGACGGAATGTGGTATAATGGGCACCGTTTGCCCAACCCAGCCGAACCATGTCCCGTCTTGGCCACTCGGCAGAACCGGAGGAATTGCATTGATTACTATCGAAAAAGCTCGCCCTCATTACGTAGGCGCCGACGCTGTGCACGACTTTGACCACGTCCTGCGCGTGCTGGCCATGGCCGAGCGCCTGGCCCGAAAAGAGGGCGCCGATCTGGAGATCGTGCGCACCGCTGCCCTGCTCCACGACGTGGCCCGCGGCCACAGTGATCGCCTGATCGCCGACCACGCCCAGACAGGCGCCGAGTTTGCCCGCGACCTGTTACAGGGGCACCCCGCCGAGAGGGTCGACGCGGTGGCCCACGCCATCGCCGCCCACCGTTTTCGCACCGGCCCAGCTCCCCAGACGTTGGAGGCCCAAGTCCTGCACGATGCCGACAAGCTGGATGCCATCGGGGCCATCGGTGTGGCGCGGGCCTTTGCCTTTGGAGGACACGAAGGCCAGCGCCTATGGGCCGAGGTGCCGTCAGACTATCAGGAAACGCAGGACACCCGCCACCAGCACACGCCGGTCCACGAATACCAGATCAAGTTGCTCAAGATCAAAGATCGTTTGCTCACTGAGAGCGCCCGCAAGCTGGCCGCGGAGCGGCACCGGTTCATGGTCGCCTACTTTGAACAATTGGAGCAGGAGGTACGCGGTCTGGCCTGAGGTTTGACACCCGACATTGGATGTGTTATACTGTCGTCACAAGTGAATACTGCAGATCGAGGTGCCCCGTTGTCCGGATGCACGGGGCCTAAGGGGGGAAGCCGGTGGTGTATGAACCCATCCATGCAGAGTCCGGCGCTGTCCCGCAACTGTAACCCGGCAGATAGATTTGTTGCCATCCGCCAGGAAGCCAGGACGCCCGCCGCGATCGCGCACTGCGAACCTTCGCGGAAAGGGGGTAGGCGCATGGCCTTGGGCCCATGAACCTCCTCTTGCCGAAAGGCAAGGGGTTTTTAGTTAA
>JASFHU010000443.1:0-4814 GCA_050123055.1 Anaerolineae bacterium | reverse complement strand
ATCGTGCCCGGCGTCAGGGTCTTTCCCACCCCCGGACACACGCCTGGTCACCAGTCGGTACAGGTCGAGACAGCGGCGGGGAACATTGTTATCTGCGGTGACGCGGTCTTTCGCTTCCGGAACATGGAGCCCAGAGAGGAGGAACACTGGCGCTACTGGGTGCAGCAGCGCTATGTGAGCATGATCGATGGCTGGAGGAGCATCGAGGAGATCGATCGTCGCGCCGACTTTATCCTGCCGGGGCACGACGAAGCCGTCATGGACAACCCTGTGTATCCCTACGAAGGGATGCCCCTGCGCGAAAAGCGCAAACCGGTCCCCGGCGCGCCCTTCTATTTCGGCGGGCTGTAAGGCACAAGGCGTGAATCTAACTCGCGAGACAGCGCACCGACGTATTTCGGGACGCTCACTGCACGCGTTGGGGAGGAACCGATGAGTAAGAACCGTGCCGTCGCCGTCGTTGCCACTCTGGACACCAAGGGAGCAGAGGCGGCCTATGTTTGCGAACAGATTGCTGCGTGGGGACTCGGCACCATCCTGATCGACCCCGGAGTGCTCCCCGAGCCGACCGTTGAAGCCGATATCAGTCGCCAGCGAGTGGCCCAAGCGGCTGGCACCACGCTGGAGGCACTGCTAGCCCGCAGCGACAAGGCGTTTGCCATCGCCAAACAGACCGAGGGTCTGTGCAACATTGTCATCGATCTGCACCAGGAGGGGCAGATCCAGGGCATCGTCGGCTTGGGCGGCGGGCAGGGCACATCCATTGCCACAGCCGCGATGCGAGCCCTGCCCATTGGTGTCCCAAAGCTGATGTTGTCCACCGTGGCCAGCGGGTTGTTCCAGTTCGGACCATACGTGGGCACCAAGGACATCTGTATGATGCACTCAGTAACCGATGTCCTGGGCCTCAACGTCATTAGCCGGCCCATCCTGCGCAACGCGGCCAACGCCATTGCGGGGATGGTTCTGCAGTTCCAGGTTGAGGCCGAGGCTACCAGGCCAGCCATCGCCATCACCATGCTGGGCATCACCACACCGTGCGTGATGCGCGTCAAGGACAGCCTGGAGAACCAGGGGTACGATGTTGTGCCCTTTCATGCCAACGGCACCAGTGGCCCGGCGATGGAACAATTGATCGAGCAAGGGATGTTTGAAGGGGTCATCGATCTCAGCACCCACGAAGTGATCGATCACCAGAACGGTGGGTTGGCAGGCGCCCCAAACCGCATGGAGGCGCTCACCCGGACCGAGATCCCTGCGGTTGTCTCCGTGGGCGGCAGTGACTATGTGCTCTTTGAGTCGATGGACAAAGCCCCAGCGAAATACCGGGACCGGGCGCATATGGTCCACAACGCGCAAATGACCTGCTTTGCCCCCACCCCGGAGGAGATGGTGGCTGCAGCCCGCGAGATGATCGAGCGGCTGAATCGCGCCCTGGGCCAGACCGTCGTCGTGCTGCCCGCCAAGGGTTTCTCCCGTCCCAACCAGGCCGACGCCCCACTCTTTGTGCCCGAGGGCAACGAGAGAGTCATCGACGAGTTTCAGACATCGCTTCGCCCTGAGATTCCGATCGTTCTCTCCGATCTGCACATCAACGATACGGCATTCGCCGCCGTAGTGGCCGAATGCATGGCGGGTCTCCTCAAGGGAAAGCCGCCTCAGGATGTTGTTGCCGCTCTTGGTTGAGTAGCAGCAGTACCACAAGAGTGTGAAGGTGAGAGTTCGTCTTGGTGAATGATACCGACTTTGAGCGCGTCCGCCGGGCCATGTTTCGCCAGGGCGAGGGCGACCGGGTCCCACTCTTTGAGATGTCCATCCACCAGGACCTCAAGGCGGCCGTCCTTGGCCGCCCGATGGTCAGCCTCCAAGACGAAGTGGATTTCTGGCGTGCGGCGGGCTATGATTTTGTGTCGGTGCGGGCGGGCGTGCGCTCGGTGGTCCGGGGGTATCATCCCTCAGTGGTGGAGTGGCGCCTCCGGCGCCACGGAGCGAATGGCCAACACCATTCCCAGGGCTGGGTGGTCGAAGAGCAAGCCCTCATTCGCGACCGGCAGGACTTTTGCGAATTTCCCTGGCCAGAGCCAGAACAACTTGGCGGCTACAACGACTATGTGAGCCTGGACGAGTACCTGGGAACCCTATCCCGCTGCCTGCCGCCTGAAATGAAGCTACTGGTCCAACTGGGCTACATCTTTATGGGTGCCTGGCAATTGATGGGATTTGAGAACTATTGTCTCCATCTGGCCGACGACCCCGACCTCGTCCGGGAAGTGACCGACTGGCTGGGCAGCAGCCAGCTCAAAGTGCTGGAGATCCTTTTGCAGTATGATTGCGTCGGCACCATCTGGCTACCGGACGACCTGTGCTATAACAGCGGCCCGGTGGTCTCACCCAGAGTCTACCACCGCTATGTCTATCCCTGGTACGTCGAGATCGTGCAACGCTGTCACCAAGCCGGCATTCCGGTAGGTCTCCACAGCGACGGCGACCTGAGTCGCCTGCTTCCCGACCTGGTCGACTGTGGTTTTGATGCCATCCACCCCTTCGAACCACCGATGAACGACATTGTGGCTGTCAAACGGCAATGGGGGGATCGCACCGCTGTGGCGGGCAATATCGACCTAAAGACCACGCTTTGCGGGGGAACGCCCGCGGACGTCGAGGCTGAGGTACGGGAAAAGGCCGCAGTTCTGGCGCCTGGTGGTGGTTGGCTGCTGGGCTCGAGCAACTCGATCCCGGACTTTGTCCCGGTGGAGAATTATAGGGCCCTGCTAGATTCAGGGCTCAAGCACGGGAAATACAGTTTGTCCTAACTGGCCGGGTTCAGCCCGTCACCATCAGAACGCGCCCGGCCATCGCCATAAACTAGAGAACAAGGAGTGCAAGTACTGAAATGCTTGGCAAAGAGATTCGAATGCAGAGGCTCAAGAACCCGGGTTCTGGCCGCATCTTTACGGTCGCGGTGGACCACGCACCCAGTTACGGCGTATTGGCTGGCATCGAGGACATCCAGACGGTTGTCGATCGAATCGCTGGCGCCGGACCCGATGCGATGGTCATGATGAAGGGGGTTGCACAACGGTGCTTTCAGCCCCACGCTGGCCGTGTGGCACTGATCATGAAATGCTCCTCCCTCTCTCCCTATCACCCCCAACAGGACGTGTGGGTGAGTCCGGTGGAGGATGCAATCCGCCTCGGAGCTGACGCAATCGCCATGGCCCTGACAGTCGGTTGCCCACAGCAGGCACAACTCATGGCCAACCTGGGCCGGCTGGTCCATGAAGCTGAGCAGGTGGGCATGCCCGTCATCGTCCACTCCTATCCCAATGGGGAGCTTGTGCCACCCGATGAGGTCTATTCTGTGCAGCGAGTGGGCTATGCCTCTCGAATGGTGATGGAATTGGGCGTGGATATCGTCAAAACGTTTTACACCGGGACGGCCGAGACCTTTGCCCAGGTGGTAGAGATGGCTTCTCCAGCGCTGGTCGTAGCGGCTGGCGGACCCCGCCTGGAGACCGACACCGACGTCCTGCACATGGCTTCCGGTGTCGTCCAAGCCGGAGCAGCCGGCATTACCTTTGGGCGTAACATCTGGCAGAGCGATAATGCGCCGGCCATGATCCGAGCTCTGAAACAGATCCTGCACCACGACGCATCGGTGGAGGAGGGCTTGGACATGCTCGCCGCCGAATCGATCTGAGACGCACGTCTTCGCGGATGAGCACCGGTGAATGAAAGCCCTATGTCCATCCGTGCCCAGTCTCCTGGAGGCAGTCAAAGCATGAAGATCGTCGTCATCGGCACGCTGGATACAAAAGGACCTGAGACAGGCTTTGTCCGTGACAAAGTGATCGGCCAGGAACATACGCCGTTGGTGATCGATCCTGGCATCCTCGGTGAGCCGGCCATCCCGGCCGATATCACCCGGCAGGAGGTAGCCCGGGCAGGTGGACACGACCTGGCTGCGTTGATCGCCACTGGCGACCGGCAGCATTGCCAACAGGTCATGATCGACGGGTTGGTCAAGGTCGTATCCCATCTATACCAGGAGAGCCAAGTGGACGGCGTCGTGGCCGTGGGTGGAGCCCAGGGGACGGCCATGGCTACGGCGGCCATGCGTGCCCTACCCGTCGGCATCCCCAAGGTGATGGTCTCTACCGTGGCCTGTGGCCAGAGCACCTTTGGCCCCTACGTCGGCACCAAGGATATCACCATGATCCACTCAGTGGCCGACATTCTGGGTTTGAACCGGGTGACTGAACGGCTCCTGGCCCAGGCGGCAGCGGCCGTCATCGGGATGGCATCGGTGGAAAGGACCGTACTGGCTGACAGAGAACTGGTCGCCATGACCCAGGCGGGCATCACCACACCAGGGGTGATGGCGGTTAAGGGACAACTGGAGAGCATGGGCTTTGAGATCATTGCCTTCCACTGCAATGGCATCGGCGGGCAGGCCATGGAGGAACTGATCCTCGACGGCGTAGTCAAGGGCGTCATCGACTTTTCGCCCCACGAGATCACCGACCTTCTTTTCGATGGGCTGATGCCGGCCATGCCCGGCCGGCTGAAAGCCGCCGGGCGGATGGGCATTCCCCAGATCGTGACGCCAGGCGCGACCGACATCCGGCTTCATGGACGACCGGAGGAGCTGCCGAAGGAGCTCCGCAGCCGTGCCACGGTACAACACACGCCGGTCCACACCCACGTGCGGGCCAGTGGGGAGGAAATGGCGGCTGTGGCGCGCTACACAGCGGAGCGCCTCAATGCGGCCCGCGGTCCCCGGGCGGTCCTCATCCCTCTGCGCGGCTTCAGTA
>JASFHU010000442.1:0-4818 GCA_050123055.1 Anaerolineae bacterium | reverse complement strand
GCGGCAAGTGTTGGACAATCTCAAGGCTACGGTAGAGAGCCTGGGTTGCTCCTTCGACGACGTGGTCAAGGTGAACATCTATCTGGTCAATATCCAGGACTTTGGCCAGATGAACGAGGTCTACAAAGAGTACTTTGCCGAGCCGCCGACGCGTACGACGGTGGGCATCAACGAGCTGGCCCGCCCAGAGTTCCTGATCGAGATCGACCTGATGGCGGCTTTGTAGGAGCCGCTCTGCTTGATGGAACCACCATGATTGGGGACTTGACATCTCAAATGACCTGTTGTACAATAGACTGTGTATCCTATAGGATATATGGCGGGCGTTGAGTCTCCTCTTGATTTGGAAGGATTGAAGGTTGGTAGACGGCAGGAGTGCAACAGGGCTCAAGGGCACATGGTGCCAGGTCTGAAAGCTGGGTGCTCGATTGGTTGCCGAGAATCTCTTGCAGGGATGGTAGCTGATGGTCTCTACATATCCCCCAAAAACTGGATTGGGGTGGACCCTTGCCTGGTGCCCTACGCTGAACGTGATGGCAGGCCCCTTGGGCAATTTCGTTTACTCGGACCAAGTCCGTGTGGCCTGGACGGTCTGCTAGTCCACCCCTATGAGTCATTGGGATAGGAGGTGAGCGTATCGAGCAATAGCATCCGCATTCGGTCTGCAGGTCAATATCAATCAGTAAGGAGGAGTAGCAAATGAAGCGCTTAGGTCTAGTGATCAGCATTCTAGTAGTCGCGTCGATTCTGATGGCTGCCTGTGGTGGCACGCCCGAGACCATTGTCCAGACAGTCGTCGAGACCGTCGAGGTCGAGGTTACCAAGATTGTCGAAGGTGAGACGGTCGTCGAAACCATCGTGGAGACGGTTGAGGTCGAGGTGCCGGTCGAGGTCGAAGTCGAAAAGGTGGTCACGCCAACGCCGGAGCCGCAAGAGCCGGTGGTCATCCTTCAGGGCGCTGAGGTCATCACCTTGGACCCGCACATCGGCCAATCGATCCCCGATGACAACGTTCACAAGCATCTGTTCCAGACGCTGACACGGTGGAACGCGAACGTCGAGCTGGAGCCCTACATGGCCGAGTCCTGGGAAGCCATCGACGACGTCACCTGGGAGTTCAAGATCAAGGAAGGCTACACTTTCCACAACGGCGAGCCGGTGAATGCTGAGGCATTCAAGTTCGCGCTGGATCGCGGGCAGGAGATGTTCGAGACCGGCACCGGCCGCACCAGCTACGAGTACGGCCTTCTGAACCTGGAGGAGGTCATTGCCGTTGATGAGTACACGCTGCAGATCGTGACCAAGGCACCCAACCCGCTCATTCCCGGGCACGTAGCCCACGTCCAGGCCGCCGCCCAGCCGCCCCAATACATCACCGAAGTGGGCGACGAGGAATTCGGCCTGACGGGTATCGGCAGTGGTCCCTACATTGTCACCGAGTTCAACCCCGAAGAGATCGTCGTGATGGAGCGCTGGGAGGATTATGCAGGCGAAAAGCCCGAAATTCAGACCATCATCTGGCGGGCGGTTCCTGAAGCTGCCACCCGCATCAACGAGCTCAAGGCGGGCAATGCCGACGTTATCACCAACGTACCGCCCGACCTCGCTCTGAGTGTCGACAAGGCGCCCGGCGTCCACATGGCGCCCGTCAACGGCATGCGCCGCATCTTTATGGGGATGGGTCAAAAAGAGACCGACCACCCGGCCATGAAGGACGTGCGCGTCCGCCAGGCCATCAACTATGCCTTCAACTGCGATGCCATGATGAGCAGCCTGCTGGCTGGCGCCGGCGAATGCTCCGCGCATATCATCAACGATCCCAACGCCAGCCCCAACGTCGAGCCCTATCCCTACGATCCCGAGATGGCGGGCACGCTGCTGGACGAGGCCGGCTGGGTCATGGGCGCTGATGGCGTCCGTGAAAAGGACGGCCAGAAGCTGGCCTTCGAGATGGACTGCCCCAACGGCCGCTACATCAAGGACAGGGACATGTGCCTCGTCTTTGCCTCTGACATGGCCGAAGCCGGTATCGACGTCACCGTCAACGTCCTCGACTGGTCCGTCTTTATCGACCACGCTTCTAGCCAGGGCGCTGGGTTCCCGACCATGCACCTCATCGGTTCCGGGCCTGGCTTCAACTGCCGCTCCGACCTGGGCTACATCGAGGCCAACACCGGCTCGAACCGCTCCCAGTACGCCAATGACGAGATCACGGCCCTCTTTGCCGAGCTGGACGAGACCTTTGATCCCGATGCCCGCCTCGCGCTCTGTCACCAGATCGAGGAGCTGGCCGTGGATGATGCAGCCGTTGTTCAGGTCTACATGCAGGTCGACTTTTATGCCGCCTCTGACCGGATGGACTGGGAGCCCCGGGCAGACGAACGCATCATGATGACGGAAGCGGGACTCCGCGAATAACCCTTTCGGAGGAGGGGTCTGAGCGCCGCTCAGACCCCTCCCCCTATTGTCCCCTGTTCTTTGAATAGACAGATCGCTGCCGGGGAAAGGGCTGAATGCAATACACAATCAGGCGGTTGCTGCAGACCTTCATCGTTATCATTGGCGTCAGCTTTATCTCTTTTGCCTTGATGTTTCTGACCGGAGACCCAACAGAGGTATGGCTGGGTGAAGCCGCAGACTTTATGACGGCCGAGCAGATAGCCGAGTTCCGCCAACTCAAGGGATTCGACGAGCCCTGGTATATCCAATACCTGCTCTTTGCCAAGAACGCCATTCGGGGTGACTTTGGTGAGTCCTACCGCTACAGCGCGCCGGCCTTTGAGGTCGTCATGCGCCGTTTCCCGGCGACGGTTCAATTGGCCTTCATCGCTCTCTTTGTCTCGGTGATTATCGGTGTCCCCATCGGCGTCATATCGGCAACCCGTCCGAACTCGATAACGGACTATGTGTCCACGATGGCGGCTCTGATCGGCCAGTCTGTGCCCAGTTTTTTCCTGGGTATCATCCTGATGCTCATATTCGGCGTCTGGCTCAGGTGGCTGCCTATCTCGGGCAAGGGCGACTGGCGCAACATGCTGCTGCCGGCCTTCACCCTGGCTGCCTTTTCCCTGGCCCGCAATATGCGCCTGACCCGTTCCTCCTTGCTGGAGGTCATCCAGCAGGACTATGTGCGGACGGCGAGGGCCAAGGGCCTTTCGGAAAGAAAGACCGTTTATGGGCACGCCCTGCGCAACGCCCTTCTTCCCTTGGTCACGATGATCGGCCTGCAGTTGGGTTTTCTGCTGGCCGGTTCTGTCATCGTCGAGAGTATCTTTGCTTGGCCAGGTGTCGGGCGGCTGATCATCGATGCCATCTACAACAAGGACTTTTCCATTGTCCAGGCTGGGGTGACGGTGCTTGCCGTTTCCTTTACCCTGGTCAATCTGATCGTGGACCTGCTCTACGCCTGGCTCGACCCTCGTGTCCGGTACGACTAGATCAACAAGAGAGTATTGATGTCTGACACGCAAACGACCCCGGCAAGAAGCTCTGCGACTCCGCGCCTCACCTATGGAGGCGAGATCAGGGAGCGCCCTCGTTTCCCCGCATTGCGCAGTCTGTACCGTCGCAAGTTGGCCTTGCTCGCCGCCATTGTTGTCATAACTGTCATCTTGGTGGCTATCTTTGCGCCCGTTCTCACTTCCTACGACCCAACCAAGATCGACATCATCAACCGCCTCAAGCCGCCCGGCTACCGGGACTCTGATGGCTCCTTACACATTCTCGGAACAGATACGCTGGGACGGGATGTCTTTTCCCGACTGGTCTATGGCTCCCGGGTCTCCCTGGTTGTCGGCCTGAGTGCTGTGCTGGTGGCAGGCACCCTGGGGGTGTTCCTGGGTCTCGTCGCCGGTTACTTTGGCGGGTTCATCGATGACATCATCATGCGCATCGGCGACATTCAGCTAGCCTTTCCCTTTATCCTGTTGGCCATCAGCATCCTGGCGGTGCTGGGGCCGGGTGTAGACAAGCTCATCATCGTGCTGGGCATCAGCGGCTGGGTGACCTACGGGCGCCTGGCCCGCAGCCAGGTCATCTACTTGAGAGAGATGGAGTTTGTCCATGCGGCCAAGGCCATCGGCGCCAAGCAGGGACGGATCATGTCCCGCCACGTGCTGCCCAACCTGTGGGGGGTGGTCATCGTCATTGCCAGCTTTGCCGTCGCCAGCACCATCATCGCCGAGGCATCTCTCAGCTTCCTGGGTTTGGGCGTTCCGCCGGAGGTCCCAACCTGGGGCGGCATGCTCTCCGACAGCCGGGAATACCTGGAGATCACACCTTGGCTGGTGATTTTTCCCGGTCTGGCCATCTCGTTGACGGTTCTCAGTATCAACGTGTTGGGCGACTGGATACGGGACTTTTTGGATCCCCGAATGAAGAACATTGTATAGGAAGTCTCTGGCATCTGGCGCCGGGAGGGGGAGCCTTTCGCCAATCGCATAGTACCGCTGGTCCCTTGTTCCGCAATCGATACAGCTTTGTCCGCCAGCCAAACCCGGACAAAACCATAGACCTGATGGGTCCCGCAAAGGGTCACTCTGCAATACGGTTATGCGAGTCTGCAAGCGCCTATGGCTTTTCAGTCCTGATGCCGTGGACCTGGTCAGGTCTTCTGTTGGAAAGCCAAATCAGATCAAAGGACAGAAACCACCATGGCCAACCTGGCTTTGCTGATCCACCAACTCCTATCAGGGGAAGCCGCCCAGAACACCACGGCCGAAATCACAGCCTTCTATCGTACGCCGGGCTCGGCCGGTTATCACGCGGCGACCAACTTTGTAGCCGAGCAATTGCGTGATGTGGGATTCGATGACCTCA
>JASFHU010000441.1:0-4831 GCA_050123055.1 Anaerolineae bacterium | reverse complement strand
TTCTGGACGTGCGGATGCCCAAGATGGATGGCCTGGAAGTGCTGGAACGTCTCCAGTCCGATCCAGCGCTGGCCGGAATCCCTGTCGTCATGCTCAGTGTGGTGACGGCCTACCCTCAAGTCCAAACGGCTTTGGAGAGAGGGGCCGTGGCCTATCTGCCCAAACCGTTTGAGTTGCGTGAGATGGCCAGGCTGGTGGTGAGTGTCCTGTCCGAAGATGCGGTTGGACGGAAAGAGATCTACCAACAGGCGCTCAGGAGGCTGGAAACAGAGCAATGAACCACGGGGTACCCAGGCCTCCTCGCGTGCTCATCATCGAGGATGAGGCGGGGTTGCTCGAGATCCTTGAACTTAACTTCCAAGGTGCTGGCTACGAGGTGTCAACGGCGTCAGATGGTGTCACCGCCTGGCAGCAGTTCGAGCGCCAGGCGCCCGATCTGATTCTGCTTGACCTCAACCTGCCCGAGATGTCGGGCTTTCGCCTGCTGGAACTGGTGCGAAGCGAGAGCGACCTGCCGGTGCTCATCCTGACCGCCTACGACTTTGCCGAAGCCGAGGAAGTGGCCCGCCACCGGCCCGATGCCTACGTCAAGAAACCGTTCGACGTGCAGGCACTGATCGACCTGGCGGACCGGCTTGTGGCCCGAAAATCGGCACGATGAGCGACCAGATACAGGATCGGGATAGGCGACTGGCGGGCGTTTTCCAGCAGATCAGCCAGGCCTTGGTTTCCAATCTAGAGCTACGGGACCTGCTGGGGGTCGTGGTCGACCAGGCCATCGCCACCCTCGACGCCGACGTGGCCATCCTCCGCCTGTTGGACCGTCCGGGCGAGTATCTGGACGTGAAGGTGGCCAGGGGCGTGCCGGAAGAGGTGGTGCGCCAGGTCCGGTTTCGCCCGGGCGAGGGGCTGGCCGGGCGGTTGCTCCTCTACGGGACACCCCTGCGAGGGGTGAATCTCCAACAGGATCCCCGCGCCTCGCAGCGGGCCCTGGCCCACCGCCTGGGTTGGCAGTCGTTCGCGGCTGCTGCACTTCACCTGAACGGGGAGCCTATCGGCGTCTGGTTCGTCATGCGAACGCGCCGAGAGCCCTTCACCGACGACGAGATGTCGCTGCTGTCCGCTTTTGCCGACTATGCTTCCCTGGCTGTCGAGAAGGGCTGGTTGCTTAACACCATCGTCCGCGAGAAACATGAAAGTGAGACCCTCCTCCAGGCGTCGGCAAACGGCATCTTGGTGGTGGATGGCCGGGGCCGGGTGATAGACATGAATCCAGCCCTGGAACGGTTGACGGGCTGGACACTGTCACAGGCCCGCGGAGAGCCTTGCTGCGACGTGGTCGGTTGCCAGGTGGGTCAAACGCCAGAGGCACCGGAACTGGCCGCCTGCCCGCTCCAGGTAGGCATGACAGGAAAGAACAGAGCTTTCCTCGAATACCAGCTCCGCAGCCACGATGGCCAGTCGATTCCAGTCGAAGCCAGCTACGGATTGATCCGGGATGAGGATGGGGAGACTGAGCGGATCATCATGGTCTTCCGGGACCTTTCCCGCCAGAAGACGTTGGATCGTATGCGTGCCGAGATCGTGGCCAATGTATCCCACGAGCTCCGGACCCCTCTGGCGCTGATCAAGGGCTATGCCGCCACCCTGCTCAGCCCGCAGGTGTCCCTGGACGAGGCAGAGACGCGCCGTTTCCTGACCAACGTCAGCTTTGCGGCCGATCGACTGGGACGGATGATCGACGATCTGCTCTGCGCCTCCCGCCTGGAGACAGAGCAACTCCGTCTTCAGCCGCGTACCTTTGACCTGGGCCAGGAGGTGCAGCAGGTAGTGGCCTGGTTCCAGCCCCACGCCCAGGGATGCAGACTCGTGTCCAGGCTTCCCGTTGGCACATTGCAGGTCTGGGCCGATCCCGACAGGGTAGAACAGGTACTGGTGAATCTCCTCACCAACGCGGCCAAGTATTCGGCGTCCGAAAGCACCATCACGGTGCAATGCCAGGTTTTGGACGATCCCCCACGTGTGGCTGTCCATGTCAGCGACGAGGGGATAGGCATCGCGCCCGAGCACCTGCCCCGCATCTTTGATCGCTTCTACCTGACCGAGACCAGCGAAAAGGGTGTGGGCCTGGGCCTCTACATCTGTCATGCTTTGGTAGAGGCCATGGGCGGAAAGATATGGGTGGTCAGCGAGGTGGGCAAGGGCAGCACCTTTAGCTTCACGCTGCCAGCGGATGATGGCGGATCGGAATCGGCGACCCCGGAGGCCTGAATGTCCAAAGTGACTATGCTGCAAAAGGTATCGTTCTTCTCTCGCTTGACCGGCCAGGAACTCGAGGCCCTGGCTGGCAGTCTGATCAAGCGAACCTTTGGTAAGGGGACGATCATCTTTCACAAGGGTAGTCCTGGCCGGAGCCTGTACATTATCGAGTCGGGGAGGGTCCGTATCTTTCTTCTCAGTAGTTCAGGGCAAGAGATCTCGGTGAACGTCTACGGCCCTGGCGACGTGTTTGGCGAGTTGGCCCTCCTCGATGGCCTGCCCCGTTCGGCCGGAGCGGTGGTCATGGAAAGGACGGTGGTCCATACCCTGCATCGGGAGGACTTCTTGCGGCTCCTCGAGGGTTCGCCTCGGCTTGCAGAGAGCGTCATCCAAGACCTGAGCTCCCGCCTGAGGTACACGACCGCCTGCCTGGAGCAGCAAGCCTTCCTCGACGTCAATGGCCGGGTGGCGGCCAAGCTGCTGGAACTGGCTGATCGTTATGGTCTGCAGGGTGAGGGTACTGAGATCGGGCTGCGGCTGACCCAGACCGAATTGGCCAGTTGGGTCTCGGCGCGCCGGGAGAGTGTGAACAAGGTGCTGGGCGGCTTCCGGGAGCAGGGATTGATCGAGGTCGATGGCCAGCGAATCACCATCCTGGACCGGGATGGTCTGGAGAGCTGGATCAGGTACTAGCAGGCTGTCGGAGAAGGGCACGATTCTCGTTTGTAGTGGCGCGCCGACCAAGGGTCGGACTTGGTCGCTTTTTGGACGGCTGAAGCCGTCACTACGAACTCTCTCCGATAAGCTGCTAGGGTGTGATTTAGGTCACACCAGGGCTGTGATCCTGATCATTGCGCGGCCGTGTCCGATGCTGTATGATGGGTTGTAATCACCCAGAAAGGGACACACTGAAAGGAGACCGGGCAGATGTCAAAGGAAGCAGTCGAGGCCATCATTGGCAAAGCCGTTTTGGATGGCCAGTTTCGCGAGGCGCTCTTTGCCGATCCTGAAGAGGTACTGGCTGAATACGACCTGACCGAGGAGGAGGTCGCAGCCCTGAGAGCCATTGACTTTGAGACGATGGAGTCCTTTGCGGGCACCCTGGACGAGCGTATTTCCAAGATGGTTCTCCTTACCTTTATAGATGGCGTCACCTCTAAGGAGGTGGGCCTGAGCGATGCCCTGGCCGGAGAAGGAGAGGTACGGATCTCCAGCGGTTCGAGTATCACACTGCCCAAATGAGCACAAGGACCTGGTCTGGGCAGTATCCGGTGTGGAGTGCGAGCCGGCAGCGCTAGTTTGGTCCTGGCACTGTAGGAGCGTGGTCACCCCAGGGGCTTCCCCTCTGCCTGTGCCCCTTCCCGACGCCCCAGCAGGGCAAGGAACCCTACGTCGAGCCGGCCGTTCCGATATGGCCGGCTCGATCTTTTTCTGCAAATGGCCATTCGACAAGCTCACAGCCTTGGCGATGACAGAGCACCGATCAGAACTGTTGTATGTCGCGTTGCCGATCCAGGACTGCACGGAGAGAGTGAATGGAAGTGATGTCCCCCCAGGACAGAACGCAGCCTTCCACAGGCCGGCCCACTGGACAGGCGCCGGGACTGTGGGCCTGGCTCAAGGAGAAGGTGGACCCAGCCCTCTACCGGCCCACAGCCGTACCGGGCACCGTGGTCAGCCACTTGACTGGACGTGAGGGCGACTACTATATCCTGAAAAGCCCCACCGCCTCCAACTACTACCGGTTGAGCGAAAGGGATCACTTTCTCTGGGAGCGCATGGACGGCACGCGCACGGTCAAGGACCTGGTCGTGGCCTACTTTGTGGAATACGGCTCCTTTGCTTTCGCTCGCGTGGCCCGGCTTGTGTTCGGGCTGAAGGCTGGTCTTTTCCTGGCCGAGCGACCTGTCAATGTCTACCAACAGGTTCGCGGCCGGCTCGCGGCGCGCCAGCCTGGGCATCGGGCGGCGCGGGTCTTTCAGGCTTTTCTACAGACACAATTCGCGCTGCGCGGGCTGGATCGGTTCGTCTCTGGCCTATACCGTTGGGTCGGTCGCTGGTTGTTCACCTGGCCATTCCAGATTCTACTGCTGGGGGTGAGCGTTGTAGGCTTGGTGGCTTTTGCCCGCGCGCTCGTCGCTGGCCAGTATGGCGTGGTGACCATCGGCGGCTCGCTCGCGCTGGGCATCGCCGGCCTTATCGTGGCCAATCTGTGCGCTATCTTTCTTCACGAGATGGCGCATGCCCTAACCGTCAAGCACTACGGCCGTGAGGTGAACCGCGGCGGGTTCATGATCTACTTTGGGTTTCCCGCCTTCTTTGTCGAGACGACCGACATCTGGCTGGAGGGCAAGCGGGCACGACTGGCCGTCACCTGGGCTGGCCCCTATTCGGGTTTGTTCCTCGGAGGGCTGGCCAGCATCGCTCTGCTGCTCTGGCCGGATTGGACCCTCAACCCTTTGCTCTTTCAGTTCGCCTTTCTCACCTACCTGTCTGTCCTTTTTAATCTCAATCCCCTGCTCGAGCTGGATGGATACTATTTGCTCATGGACTGGCTAGAGATCCCTATGCT
>JASFHU010000440.1:0-4843 GCA_050123055.1 Anaerolineae bacterium | reverse complement strand
ATCTTGTAGGTTGGAAACTCGTTCCGCCTGCGGTAGAGCTGGTAGGCAGCCTGATAGCCGGCCCAGCCTCCGATCATCAGGAGGCCGTCGATCCTGTGTCGTTCAAGCTGGCGGGCGATGGCATAAAAGTCGCTGGCTTCGGGGATCTTGCGGTTGGTGCCCAGCTCAGCACCGCCCCTGGAGACCCAGCCGCTGGTACTCATCCAATCCATTTCCTGCAGTTCGCCTTCGATCAGTCCCTGGAAGCCGTTCTGGACGGCCAGCATGGTGTGCCCCCGGTCGATGCCGAGGCGTACGGCGGCGCGGACGGCGGTGTTCATGCCCGGAGCGGGTCCGCCACAGTGCAGCACGGCCAGTCTAAGCTGTTTCTGATCCGGCTGTGGCGGGCGTGGATGGGCCCGCAGAAGGGTGCGCAGGATGCGATAGGACTCGGAAAAGCTCCCCCCACGCATGGCCATGGCAGTTGTATAGTCCTGGGCGGCGATGACCTGGGCCACCTGGTGGGTTTTGGCTACGCAATCCATCAGCGGAGAGCAGATCACATCGTGTTGCCTGATGCCGACCAGCTTGGGCTCGCTATTGGGGGAGGCCGAGAGGATCTCCTCGACGGCGGCATGGCCCAGCATGGTGCTCATGTAGCGGTCAAAGGCACTGGGCGAGCCCCCTCGTTGGACGTGGCCCAGGATGGTGACCCGGGCTCTTTCCCCCAGGCGATCCTCCAGTACCTGTTTCACATGGTGGCTGGAAATCGGGTTACCCTCACGGTCCTGGGCGCCTTCGGCGACGATGACGATGCTGTGCCGGCGGCCCCTCTCCCGTCCAGCCCGCAATCTCTCGCACATCAGGCCTTCCCAATCTTCCACGTCGGGGGGATTCTCGGGAATGAGGACCCAGTTTGCCCCGGTCGCCAGGGCGCTCATCAGGGCCAGGTAGCCACAGTGGCGCCCCATGACCTCGATGACAAAGGTGCGCTGGTGACTGGCCGCGGTGCTGGCGATGGCGTCCACCGCCTCCGTAATGCGGTGCAGGGCCGTGTCAGCACCAATGGTCATGTCGGTGCCAAACATATCATTGTCGATGGAGCCGACCAGGCCGACGATGGCAAGGCTGGGGTGCGCATCGGCCTCTTGCTGGGTGATCTCGCCCGCTTCTACCAGTTCGCTCAGCAGAGCTGCCCACTCCTGGCGAAAGATGTTGGCTCCGGTGAGACTGCCATCCCCACCGATGACGACGATGCTGTCGATGTCACGGTCTATGAGGTTTTTGGCTGCCTGTCGCCGTCCCTCGCGAGTGCGGAACTCTGCGCAGCGCGCAGAACCGATGGCCGTACCTCCCTGATGGAGGATGCCGCCCACCGAATCCCACGCCATCTTGCGGATGTAGGCGTCGCCGGCCACCATGCCCTGGTAGCCTTCGTAGATGGCATGGACCTCGATTCCTTGGTTCAGCGCTGTGCGAACCACCGCCCGGACAGCAGCGTTCATGCCCGGTGCGTCACCACCGCTGGTCAGGACACCAAGACTCCTCTTGTGTGATATTGACATAATCCCTTACTCCCTTAGCGTTCCTTTCGCCCTTGTCCCGGCCTGTTTTGCCTACTCGCTGACGAGTCCTTTCGACACAAGGAATGCTCGTTCCACTTAGTGCTCCGGGCTCGTCCGTGACTAACGTTCTGCAGCTGCAAGATCGCCGGAGCACGCATCTGGCCGGAGCAATGATGGGCTCGCTGCAGCATAGTCAGTATACCGCAAATCGGGGAGTAGGGCAACACTCCTGTCGGAGGGGGATACGGTTTTTGCATCGGGCCTTAAGGTGTTCATAAGACAAACACAACCTGGACTTAAAGTCAGGAACACCAGGATCTGCTAGAATGCTTGGGAACCTGGCCGTGAACCTCTGAAACGGTGCAGGAATAATGGACAACCGGGAGGCGTTCGAATGAAGAGATCTCTGGTGGTGATCACCGCAGTCCTGGCCATCCTCTTGATCACGGTTGCCGGAGCTTATGCGGCTCCTGAGGCAGCCGGCAAGGTGGGGCCCTATGAAGGCAGGTTCCAAGGTGTCGCCAACGGTGACCGGAGCAGCAGTGCTCCAATCATGCTCGACCTGACGCACCGTGGCAACCAGGTGGAAGGGGTTGTGTACATCGGTGAGGGCTTGGTCGTGAGTGGGGGCTTTTGCGGGACGGTCAATGTGCCCGCCACCGCCCAGTACGTGGAGGGAAAGACGGTTCGCTGGAATCCAAATCGCCTGGTAGTGAAACCGACTTTCGATCTGGGTGGCTTTGAGCTAAAGGTTGATTTCGAGAGCAACGTATCGGCCGACGGTGAGGAGATCACCGCCAAAGCAGAGGTTGACCTTCCTTGGTTCTGTGGTCGCGATCCGGTACTTTCCAGCACCCTGTACCGAGAATAAAGCCCCAATTTTCCAGACGCCAAACGGCCCTGGCAACTTGCCAGGGCCGTTCGCTGTCCGGAGAGAGTCACGCCAACCGCCCTGCATCTCGACTGCATCTGGGAAGCTTGGGGCACCTCAGGTTGGGTCCACCTGACCACAACCCCTAGTGGTTGGCAGGCAGGTTGACCCTACCCCTTGTGGGCGACAGTTGACGGAAGTAGTAGCCTGTGGTATACTAGCGAAGCACATCGCTTAGCTTCTTCGCAGCTCGGTGCAATGGCAGCGTGGCCCGTTTAATCCAAAGGGCACTGGTCATCCGGAAGATCAGATCGAGAGGTAAGGGTTGCCCGGGAGTGGATCCGACTAGGGGCCCAACCAACAAGGAAGATGATCCGTAGACTCTTTTACTTTGGACTGCTTGTTCTGCTGACCCCGTTGGTCTATGCCTTCGCTTACGAAGGAGCCTTGTACCTCATTTCCGTGTTTACGTTCGACGCCACCCAGTGGTTTCTTCTCGGCGCGGCAGTGGGCCTCCCGATCTCCCTCTTGATATTGAACAACAACACGACGTTCATTGAGCATCTTTTGCACGAGCTGGAACACGCTGCGATCTCTTTCCTTTTTACCCTCCAGTGGCCCCGTAGAATGGAGGTTGATCCCCAGCAAGGATCCAGGGTGTATGTGCCGCCCAGGGGTGGCTGCCTCGTGACGCTAGCACCCTACTATTTTCCTATGCTCACGATCCCCTTTCTCCTTCTCAAAGCCCTGGCTACTCTTCTGTTCTCACTGCTCGAGCTTCCGTTTCCCGCTCTGCTGGAGGCTGTCCTGGATCTGCTGATAGGCGCGACGCTCATGTTCCATTATGTGTCTACCCTCAGGGAGTTCCGTCTTTCCCAATCAGACATCAGGGAGACAGGGTTCATCGTCTCTATCGTCGGCGTCCTGTTTCTGAACCTCATGTTCCTGGTGGTCAGCCTGGCCGTGGTCACGGGGCGGTATGCGGAGTTTCTGGAGTACCTCAAGGCGGCCGTGGCGACAACGGTGGAAGCCTATAAGGCCGCGTTCGAGTTCCTGAAGACACAGTTGCTGCCGGCCCTGGACGACTTGATGCAGACCCCCAAGATCCATCCTGCCAAGGTCGCTGCCCAGGTCGGTTGACAGATTCAGGTCCTCGTGGTATATTGATGGGGCGTGGTCCTTCGACGGTGTTCCATGTGAAAAGGGGATGCTGTGACCGCTGATCGCACTCACCTGGATGTACAGAACATCTCTCTGAGTTTTGGGGGGATCCAGGCCTTGGCCGACGTTAGTTTCTCTGCTCGCGAGGGCGAGATTCTGGCCATCATCGGCCCCAACGGCGCAGGCAAAACCTCGATGCTCAACTGCATCAACAACTTTTACCAACCTGACAATGGACAGATCCTCTTCGAAGGTCACGACCTCACGGGCCTGCCGCCGCACCGTATCGCCCAACTGGGCGTGGCCCGTACTTTTCAGAACATCGCCTTATACACCGGGCTGAGTACCCTTGACAACTTGATGGCGGCACGTCACATTCATATGCGCGCCGGGTTCCTACAAGCCCTGGTGTATTGGGGGCCAGCTCATCGCGAGGACCTGGCCCACCGCCTGGTCGTCGAAGAGATCATCGACTTTCTGGAGATTGAGCACATCCGCAAAGCCATCGTTGGAGCTCTGCCCTACGGCTTGCGCAAGCGAGTCGAGTTAGGGCGTGCTTTGGCCATGGAGCCGCAACTGCTGCTCCTGGACGAGCCTATGACCGGCATGAACCAGGAGGAAAAGGAGGACATGGCCCGCTTCATCCTTGACGTCCACGAGCGCCACGGCAAGACCATCTTGCTGATCGAGCACGACATGGGCCTGGTGATGGACATTGCCGACCGGGTTGTTGTCCTCGACTTTGGGCAAAAGATCGCCGAGGGGGCGCCGGACGTGATCCGCCACAACGAATCTGTGATCAAGGCTTATCTCGGGGAGGAGATGTCCTGATGGACAGCGCTGACACCCTCCCCAAGAGCCTGGTAGCCGGGTATCGCCAATACGGCGCCGACAAAGTGGCTATGCGCCAGAAGGACCTGGGCATCTGGCGATCCTACACCTGGCAGGATTCCTACGACCAGGTTCGTTCCCTGGCCCTGGGTCTGATGAGCCTGGGTCTGGAACGCGGTGACAAGGTTTGCATCATCGGCGATAACGACCCCCAGTACTTCTGGGCGCAGTTGGCCATCCAGGCCGGCGGTGGCGTGGCGGTGGGCATCTTTACCGACAGTGCCCCCGCCGAGGTCCAGTATGTGGTCTACCACTGTGACGCAGTCTTTGTGTTTGCCAAGGACCAGGAGCAGTGTGACAAACTGCGCGAGATCCGGGACCAGGTGCCGGCTGTCAGGCGTGTGATCTATTGGGATGACAAAGGCCTGTGGAGCTA
>JASFHU010000439.1:0-4852 GCA_050123055.1 Anaerolineae bacterium | reverse complement strand
GGTTCACTCGTTACCAGCACGAGGATGCGGATCCACGGACCGTGGGGGCTGACATCGTACAACAGATTCACGAGGACCAGGCAGGACGGCTGTGGGTGACCACCTTTGGCGTAGGACTTGAGCAGATCGACCGGGAGACGGGGGAGGTGATTGCACGCTACCAGCACGATCCCGACGATCCGGAGAGCATAGACGAAAACAATGCCATCAAGGAGCTGTACGAAGACCGGCTGGGCCATCTGTGGCTGACACACTTTGACGGAAGGCTCGACGAATTCGATCCAGAGACAGGCACCTTTACTCGCCATCGCCACGATCCCGGCGACAAGAATAGCGAGCGCGGAAGCCTGAGCGCTGATGACGTCATCTTTGTTGTGGAGGACGGGGCAGGCAATCTCTGGGTCGGTACTGCTGGTGGCCTGGAGCGGTACGATCGTGAGACGGGGCAGTTTGTCCACTACCGTCACGACTCGAGCGACCCCCAAAGCTTGAGCAGCAATGCGGTCTCGACTTTCTATGAGGATCAGTCCGCGGTGGTCTGGGTCGGGACCTATGGCAACGGGCTGAATCTCTACGATCCAAGAAGGACCAAGTTCGCTCACTACCAGATCGAGGTCAGCGAGGCCGATCCCGAGAGCAACAATGAGGTGTCTGCGATCTTGGAGGACCGTGCAGGGATCTTGTGGCTCGGTACCAGCGCGGGCTTGAATCGATTCGAGCGGGAAACGGGGCAGTTTAGCCATTACCGGCATGACCCCCTGGATCTGGACAGCCTGGGTCGAGGCTGGGTCACCTCGATCTATGAGGATAGAGAGGGCAAGCTCTGGATAGGTACCCGGAGCGGACTGGACCAACTGGACAGGGCCACGGGACGTTTTACCCACTACCTGGAGACGGATCCGGACAACTTTGATCTGGGTATCGGTGCCGTATACTCAATCGTGCAGGATCCCTCAGGCGATCTCTGGCTTGGCAGGCACCGGTATGGGTTGTGCAGGTTCGATCCCGAGAGCGGCGAGTGCGAACAGCATGCCTACAACCCAGAAGATACCCTGAACCCTGAGGATATGGTCCGGCACATCTATCAAGATGGAGAGGGAATCCTCTGGGTGGGCACCCAGGGCGGCCTCCTCAAGTTCGACCCGCAGACCGGAACCTCTGTGGTGTATGCCCATGATCCTGGCGATCCCGATAGCTTGAGTCACCAAGAAGTGCGGTCCATCTACCAGGATCGCTCAGGCACGCTCTGGGTGGCTACGGATGGCGGAGGTCTCAACAGGTTCGAACCCTCGACAGAGACCTTTGTGCGCTACACGGACAAGGACGGGTTGCCGAGCAATATCGTTCTCGGCATCCTGGAAGATGCCCAGGGGAATCTCTGGCTGAGCACCGGAAACGGCTTGTCCAAGTTCAACCCGGACGACGAGAGCTTCAAGAACTATGACACGGGCGATGGCCTGCAGGATAGCCAGTTCCTGTTGGGTGCTTACCACCAGAACAGCGAGGGCGAGATGTACTTCGGGGGGGTGAATGGCTTCAATGCCTTCCATCCCGACGATATCCGGGACAATCCATACGTGCCCCCGGTTGTGCTGACCTCCTTGACGCAGGGGGGCGTGGACGTGCAGCCAGGTAGCTCCCTCGATCACCTGGGGGAGGTCACGTTCAGGTGGCCCAACAACTTTTTCGAGTTCGAGTTCGCGGCCTTGAGCTACTCCCAGTCTCAGAAGAATGAACATGCCTATCGGCTCGAAGGCTTTCGCGACGAATCGTGGAACGATATCGGTACAAAGCGATTCGGGCGATACACGAATCTACCTGGTGGAACCTACACGCTGAGGCTCAAAGGTTCGAACAGCGACGGTGTCTGGAACGAGGAGGGCGCCTCCCTCAAGATCACGGTCGTGCCTCCCTTCTGGGAATCGTGGTGGTTCCGGGGTCTGGCGATCGCAGCGCTGGCATTCCTGGGGGTTGTTGCCTTTTCGCTGCGAACCAGGGGCATCCGGGCACGCAGCCAGGAGCTGGAGCGACAGGTGGCCAATCGCACGCGGGAACTGGCGACGCTGAACGCCATCGCGGTCGTGGTGAGCCGTTCCCTCGAGCTCCAACAGATCCTGGCGGATGCCCTGGACAAGATCCTGGATGTCACGGGATTGGAGGCGGGTGGGGTTTATCTGCTCGAGTCGGACGGAACCGACTCCGAAGGTAAGGGCGTACTCAAGGTCGTGGCCCACAAAGGCCTGAGCGCCGAGATGGTGGAGGGCATCGACAACCTGGTGGTCGGAGAAGGATTTTCGGGGCGCGTGGTTCAGACCGGCGAGCCATTGGTGGTGGGCGATCTTGCGACCAATCCCCGCTTGACGCGCTCGGTGGTGAGGACGAGCGGCTTCCACTTTGTGGCCATCGTCCCCGTGGTCTCCAGGGCATCGGTGTTTGGGACCCTGTTTGTGATGAGCCGCGGCCAGACCGAGTTCAACCGGCAGGATGTCGATCTGCTGTCTTCTATCGGTGTTCAGATCGGGGTCGCCATCGAAAATGCCCGCCTCTTTGCAGCGGAGCAGCGCCGGGCCGAGCAGTTCCGGCTGATCAACCAGGTCGGTCGCGAGCTTGCCCTGATCCTGGATGTCGACAAGGTGTTGCAGCAGGTGTCGCGGATGGTCCAGGATGCATTCGGCTACTATCAAGTCGGCATTGGCCTGGTAGAGGGCGAAGAGGTTGTCTACCGCATGGGGGCAGGCGAGTTGTGGGATGATCCTGAATTCCAGTACAAACCAGCCCGCCTCAAGGTCGGCGAGCAGGGCATCTCGGGTTGGGTCGCGGCCAGCGGTGAGCCCCTGCTCGTTCCCAATGTGGATAGGGACCCACGCTACGTCTGGATGCAGCGCAGCAGAACCCGTTCAGAACTTGCCGTACCGATCGTGATCAAGGGGCGAGTCATCGGCGTGCTCGATGTCCAGAGCGACCGCCCGAAGGCTTTCGACGACACCGATCTGGCCGTCCTCCAGTCGCTGGCTCACCAGACCGGGGCCGCCATTGAGAGCGCCCGGCTCTACGAGCAAGCCCAGGAGGCAGCCGTCATGGAGGAGCGCAGCCGCCTGGCCCGCGACCTCCACGACGCCGTCACCCAGACGCTCTTTTCTGCCAGCTTGATCGCCGAATCGGTCCCTGCTTCCTGGGAACAGGATCAGGCGGAGGGGAGACACCTCCTCGACGAGCTCCGCCAACTGACCCGTGGGGCGCTGGCCGAGATGCGCACCCTCCTGTTGGAGCTGCGACCTTCGGCCCTGGTCGAGACGCCCCTGGGCGACCTGTTGCACCAACTGTCTGAGGCAGCGATGGGCCGGATTGGGATACCCGTCGCGGTGGCGGTGTCTGGAGATTGTACGCTGCCAGCCAACGTGCACGTGGCCCTGTACCGTATCGCCCAGGAGGCCCTGAACAATGTCATCAAGCACGCCCGAGCCAGCCAGGCTGACGTGAGACTTGGCTGCAGTACCGGTACCACAGGTCGCGTGGTAGAGCTTCAGATCCGGGATGATGGACAGGGGTTCGATCCCGAGGTGGCCCGGCCGGACCACCTGGGCCTGGGCATCATGCGCGAACGCGCTGAGGCTATCGGCGCCCGGCTACAGATCGAGAGCGTCATCGGCCAGGGTACCCAGGTAACGCTCTTCTGGAGAGAGGATTCTGACTAGTCCTGGGTCTCTGCACTTTTCGGCGTGCCAAACTCTGCCCGCGAGGCGATATAGATGCCGGCCAGGACCAGGGTCCCGCCGATGGCTGTGGCCCAGGTGACCACCTCGTCCAAAAGGAGATAGGCCAGGATCCCGGAGCCGATGGGTTCGGCCAGGGTGACGATGGAGACAAAGGTGGCCGACAGGTAGCGCAGCGCCCAGTTCAGCGTCGAGTGGCCAACGATCTGCGGTCCCAGGGCGAGACCCAGGGTCCAGCCGTAGGCCTTCAGGCTGAAGCCGAACAGGGGCAGGCCTGCGATGAGGACCAGGAGCACCAACGAGACCATGGCCACGCCATAGACCAGGGCGATGTAGGTGGTCAGGGAGCGGCGGGCGCGCACCCGGCGGCCGATCATCAGGTAGCCGGCGATGAACACGGCGCCGGCCAGGGCCAGCAGGTCGCCAAAGAGTTGGTCCTGGCCCTGGCCCAGGTCGCCCCAACTGATGATCACGCTGCCGATGGCGGCGAGCACGATGCCCACGGCCAGCAGGAGGCTGGGGCGCTCGCGCAGGAAGAACCAGGAGCCCAGCCCGACAAAGACCGGTCCCATGGATACCAGCACAACCGAACTGGCAACCGAGGTCAAGCCGAGGGAGGCGATCCAGGTGGCGAAATGGAGCCCCAGAAAGATGCCGGAGGCCACAAGGAGCCGCCATTCCCGCCGCGAGAGGTCCCGAATCTCGTCGCGCCGGGTGACCAGGGCGTAGGGCAGGAGGATGAGCGAGGCAAAGATGAGGCGCCAGGCGGCGATAACGAGGGATGGCATGCCTTCGGCCTGGGCCAGGCGGATCAGAATCGAGGCAAACGAGACGGCGACCAGGCCCACGCACAGGCTGAGCAAGAGACGGACACGAGAGATTCCCACCATCGATACCCTGCCTACCGGTTGAGTGGGTCCATTATAACAGGGTTTTGCGGTCAAGGGAAGCTAGGGGCGCGAAGGATGCAGTATCAATACACCGCAGTCTGCTCCTGCCGGATCGCCAGATCCGGCAGAACTGCAGCGGATCTGGCGATCCACTGCGAGCCATTGCGGCCCAGTGTGCTGGACTGTGGTCCAGCACGAGCAGAGATCGGTAGAGGCGCTGGTGTCATACCTGCTGCTAATGACACGGCG
>JASFHU010000438.1:0-4852 GCA_050123055.1 Anaerolineae bacterium | reverse complement strand
CCAGTGGCAGGCGGGCGGCGAGGGTGCATCCGCCCTTCGAGCGGATGCGAGCCGCCTGCTTCAGGCGGTACGGGGCGTCGAAGCCGCCGTGACGGCCGCCACGGATGAGGTCAAGGAGGCGCTGGCCCGGGGGTTGGCCGACCTGGGGAGCCAGTTCGGCGAGTTTCGCTGGATGCTGGCCGGGGTGCAAGAGACGCTGGCCGAGGTGCGGGCCCGGCAGGCGCTGCAGTTGGCCCTGCAGCGGGAGCAGCTCGACCTGCAGCGCCAGCAGTTGGTCAAGACCAACCTACTGCTGCACCAGCGGCGCGAATCACCGGCACTAGCGGAGTTGACCATCGAAGGAGAGGTCGCAGAAGAACCCCCGGCCCAGGTACCGTGCCCCTACATGGGCTTGGCCGTCTTTGAGGCCGAGGACGCCGAGTACTTTTTCGGGCGGGAGGAGTTGGTGGCCGAGCTGACGGCCCGGCTGGCGGGGACGCGCTTCCTGGCGGTGGTGGGCCCCTCGGGCAGCGGCAAATCGTCGCTGGTGCGGGCGGGGTTGCTGCCGGCCGTGTGGGCCGGGGCGCTGCCCGATAGCAAGGATTGGCGGACGCTGGTGATCACGCCCGGCGCCCATCCGCTGGAAGAGTTGGCGGTCCGGGTCGCCCTGTTGAACGGCTACACGGCCGGCGCCCTCTTGCGCGAGCTGGAGGAGGATCCCCGGGGCCTGCACCTGGCGGTCAAGCAGGCGCTCGCCGATGCCGCGTCATCGGGAGGCAAGCCGGACGATGCCGCTGCATCGGGCAAGCAGCCCGAAACGGTCAAGCTCCTGCTGGTGGTGGACCAGTTCGAGGAGATCTTTGCCCTGTGCCACGACGAGGCGGAGCGACAACGGTTCATCGACGCTCTGTTGTATGCCGTGGAGGCCGTGGAGGGCCGGGTCGTAGTCCTGCCCACCATCCGGGCCGATTTTTATGGCCGCTGCGCCGACTACCCCAGGCTAGCCGCTCGCATGAGCGATGGGCTGCTGGTGGGTCCCATGGGCGAGGAGGAGTTGCGAGCCGCTATCGAACAGCCGGCGGCCGTGGTCGGGCTGCGGTTGGAGGCGGGCCTGGCGGACACGATCCTGGACGACGTGGCCGGTGAGCCGGGGGCGCTGCCTTTGCTGTCCCACGCCCTGCTGGAGACTTATGAGCGGCGGCGGGGGGCGGAGCTGACCCTGTCGGGCTATGCGGCGACGGGCGGGGTGGCGGGCGCCATCGCCCAGACGGCCGACACGGTCTACGGGGAGCTGGACCCCGAGGACCAGGCGCTGGCGCGCAGCATCTTCTTGCGGCTGACTGAGCTGGGCGAGGAGGGGGCGCAGGACACGCGGCGCCGCGTCTCACCCGAAGAGCTCGTGCGTACGGCCGAGGAGGGACCGGCCGTTGAGGCAGTACTCGGGACCCTGGCCGGCGCCCGGCTGGTCACGACTGGAGAGGATACGGTGGAGGTGGCCCATGAGGCGCTCATCCGCGAGTGGCCGGCGCTGCGTGGCTGGTTGGAGGAGGACCGGGAGGGGCTGCGCATCCACCGCCACCTGACCGAGGCGGCCCAGGAGTGGGAGCGGTTGGGACGTGAGCCGGGTGAGCTGTACCGTGGGGCACGGCTGGCGGCGGTAGGCGAGTGGGCAGAGATGCAAAGCGAGGCGCTGAACCCCCTGGAGCGTGAATTCGTGGCTGCCTCGCGGGAACTGGCCGAGCAGGAGGAAGCGGAGCGGGAGGCGCAGCGCCAGCGGGAGTTGGAAGCGGCGCGGGCGCTGGCCGCGGAGCAGGAGAAGCGAGCCAGGGAACAGGCCGAATCGGCCGGACGCCTGAGGCGACGGGCGCTGCTGCTGGCCGGAGCAGTGGTGGTGGCCATCGTGCTAGCCGCGTTGGCCTTCCTGGCCTTCCGGCAGGCGGACCAAAGCGCCGGCGCGGCGCAGGTGGCCAGCACCCAGGCGGTGTCTGAGCGGTACGCAGCCGAGACGGCCCAGGCGCTGGAGGCCGACCAGCGAGCCGTGGCCGAAGCGGAGGCGGTGGCGCGGGCGACCCAGCAGGCGGTGGCCGAGACGGAGGCGGAAGCACGGGCCACGGCCCAGGCCGCCGCGGAGGTTGCGGAAGTCGATGCGCTCAAACAGGCCGGTATCGGCCTGGCCTCTCAGGCGCGACTGGAGATGATCGGCCCCAATCCTGAGCGGGCCGTGCTTCTCGGCCTGGAAGCGGTGGAGTACTACCCCTACACCTGGCAGACGGAGCGCGCCCTGGCTCAGGCCATCCTCAACCATAAGCTATTGGTCGAGCTTCCCCATGGAGGGGAGGAGGTCAATGCCGAGCTGTCGCCGGATGGGAACCGGATTCTGACCAGCGGCAACAACGGCCTGGTCAAAGTGTGGGATGCGGCTACGGGCGAGGAGTTTCTCTCCTTTGCCGCATATGAATTCAGTGAAGCCCATGGAGCGAAGGCACATTGGTCGCCTTCTGGGGACCGTTTGCTCACGACAGCAGGGGGAGGTCCCAGGGTGTGGGATGCCAGCTCTGGCGCGCTGCTCTTTGACCTGTCTGCCTATGGACACCAGGGCGCCGAGTGGTCACCCGATGGGACACGCATCACCACCTTCGGACTCGGCGCAGAGCCCGAGCCGAGGGTGTGGGACGCCAGTACGGGAGAGGAGCTGTTAACTCTCCCGGTACCGGCTGCCCCCGAATCGCGGATGATCGCCCACTGGTCGCCGGACGGTGAGCGCATCCTCACCGAAGAGGGAGGCATCTGGGATGCCACGACCGGCGAGCAGCTTGTCAAGCTGCCCGTCGAGGTCGGAGCTACCTATGCCGGTATCGGTTGGCCGTGGTCCCCCGGTGGCCAGCGAATCGTCACCGCCAGGGTCGGCGAGCCGGGCCGGATCTGGGACGCCTCCACCGGTGAGGAGATCCTGGTCTTTGAGCGGCCTGCCGGCGGTGGCATTGCCCGGTGGTCGCCTGCTGGCGATCGGATCCTCACCTTGGATTTGGGAGCGGGGGAAGGACTGGCCCAGGTGTGGGATTCCGAGAGCGGTGCGGAGCTTTTTCAGCTTCAGGGGGTCACCTTGGGCAGTTGGTCACCCGACGGGCAGTACCTTGTCACCGACGGTGACGTAGGAGAGGCACAAGTGTGGGCTTTGGCCACCGGGGCGGTACGCCTGTCCTTTAGTGCTCATCCGGGCGCTGTGGACCCTGAACAGTGGTTTGGCTCCGGAGACCGTTTCATCACTGCCAGTGGGGATGGGAGTGCCAAGGTCTGGGACGCCGGGCAGGCGCTCTTTCCCCTTGGCTGCCAGCCCTCTTGCCCGAGCAGTCTTTTCGGTGGCTGGTACACACCCGCAGCCTGGTCACCCGATGGCCGGCAGGTTGCGCGTGGTTTTTCCGACGGCACGGTCACGGTCTGGGACTTGGCTAGCGGAGATGAGGTGCTAACAGTGCAGTATGAGCCGCTGGTTGAACACCCGTATGCCAATTTCGTTGTCGACCTGTCCTGGTCACCGGACGGCGAGCGATTCCTTGTGTCTGGGGGTGACGCCGTGGTCCGGGTCTGGGATACGACGTCTGGCCAGGAGCTCCTCAAATTGCCAGCCGTGGCCGACCAGGTAGAGAGCGCGGCCTGGTCCCCGGATGGGGCGCGTATCGCGACGGCGAACCAGTCTGGTCCCATCCGGGTGTGGGATGCGACCACCGGTGAGGAACTTGTGACCTTTGCCGAGGATCAGCCGTACGCGGTATCGTGGTCCCCCGATGGATCGCGCATCGCCATCGCCGACGTGGCGAGCACCGGCGGCGGCGCTACGGTTTGGGATGCGGCCACTGGCGAGATGCTGCTCGACCTCTTCCCCGAAAATCTCCCATTTGGCGTAGGCGCTGTGGCCTACTCACCCGACGGGACGCGCATCGTTGCTTTCGGTGAAGACGAGGTGGGCCGGGTCTTTGATGCCAACAGTGGGGAGGAACTCCTCACCTTTCCCGGTGCCGTCGGTACCTGGGGCGGCGCCACCTGGTCGCCGACCGGGGATCGTTTCCTCATCAGCGGCTCGGGCGGGGCGGTCAAGATGTTCGATGCCACCAGCGGCAACGAGATTGTCAGCTTTGATATCGGCGTGCCAGCATTCGCGAGCTGGTCGCCCAATGGAAAGCAGATCGCCATCAGTGACTGGGACGGCAACTTGAGGATCTACCCGGCCTGGCAGTCGCTGGAGGAACTGATCGATTATGCCAAGGACTGCTGTGTCTTCCGCCAATTGACGCCCGAGGAGCGCGAGCAGTTCGGGTTGTCGCTGCGATAGCGGATGCGAAACACCATCGCGGAAACTGCGAGCCTTCGCAGAAGGCTGCTTCCGGGAAGGTAGATGGGAGGATTGAAGACGGATATTGACTCTTTCAGGCTTCCATGTTATGATCTGGTTGTCCCTTGAAAGGCCATCATAGACTCCTCATTGCACAGCAGGGAGCCGAACCTGGTGTCGTACTTCAGGACGTTGGCGAGAAAGGATGGCCCGGATGCTGGTTTTCCTTTTCACCGACATTGAAGGCTCATCGAAGCTTTGGGAAGAGCACACTGAGGCGATGACTCCCATCATCGCCCGTCATGACGAGATCCTGCGGGAGACGGTCGAGGATCACGGGGGCCGCATCACTAAGCACACCGGCGACGGGATCACGGCGATCTTTGAGGCCGGGCAGCCGCTGGCCTGCGCGCTGGAGGCCCAGATGCGCTTTGCGGCCGAGCCCTGGGCCGAGATCGACGCCCTGCCCATCCGGGCCGGGCTGCATGCCGGCGAAGCCGAGTTCCACGCGTCTGCAGGAACGCCAGACGGGGACTATTTCGG
>JASFHU010000437.1:0-4862 GCA_050123055.1 Anaerolineae bacterium | reverse complement strand
GGCCAACATCACCGCCTTGAAGCGTGCGCCGAGGTTGAATCGCGGCTCCCGGTCTGGTTCGGCCTCCTGCGGCTCAAGCGCCACCACCTCGGTCACCCTTCGGGGCCGCTTTGGGGCAGCCGGCGGGACCGGCGGCCTTTCGACCGGCTCAACCTCCACCGGCTCAACCGGAACTTGGGGTTTTTCGGCCGGCTCAACTTCCGCTGGCTCTGCCGCGACTTGGGGCTCATCAAGCACGACCGGCGGGACTGCGACCCGTTTGAACGTTTCAGGCTCCCTCATGGCTGGGGCAGGAGCCTCAATCTGAACCGTTCCGACCTCCTCTTCGCCCATCCTGACCACCAGCGATGACCCCACGCGGCCGCCGCCTGCCGCATAGAGATTCTCCAGCACCACGTTGACCGGGCTCTGGGCCAGGAACTCGGGCCGGCTCTGCGGGCCGACCTCCTTGGCCAACTGGCTGTCCACCATGAGGAGGGTGTCGCCGTCGCTCATCTGGCTGTGAAACAGGTCTATATTGAGCTCATGGCGCTCTCCCAGCGCCGAGGCATCCATCTCTTCCGGGGGAAAGCCATCCAGCCAGGGGGATGGATCGGGATAGCGATTCACCTCTCCCTTGCAATACAGGTAGATGGCCGCGGGTCCGGCCTGGGCAATGAACAGGTCCTCGTTGCGCAGCACGGCACACGACGTGCCACCCAACCGCTGCTCCCCCGGCAGCGAGTTGCGATTCTCTTCCAGGAGCAGGTCGTTGGCCAAGAGGATGGCCTGTCGCAAGCCGGCAGTCACGCTGCCTCGCCAACCGTAGTAGGCCCGGCGCATCTCTTGCACCAGTTGCCGCATCACGACGTCACGTCCCAGCTCTGGGCCTGAGAGTTCGACCAGAATGTACAAATTGCCGCGCCCGCGCCCCTTACCAAAGGGCGAGACGCGCTCTGACACCAGGATATTGTCTGGCTGGTCGTACAGGCCACCGCCTGCCACAGCAATTCGAGCCACCGTGGTCTTGAGGCCCATGGTACCTCCTCTCCCGCTCAGGCACCCAATGAGGACAGCCCTCAATTGTCACAACGGGGCTGGTTGGTCACTCCAGGTGACGCCCCAGCCCCATCGAATGCTCTCGAAACCCACTATGCGGAAACCGGTCGCGTAGCGGAATGGACAGACTATATGAGTGTGCTATCGTCGCTTGCCGGTGGCTTGGTCATCGCCACCAACTCTACCGTGAGTTTGTCAAAGAAGCTCTTGGCTGGCGCTTCTTCGTCGCCCTCGCCATAGATCAGCTCGGTGACGTCGACCCTAACCTGCAACCCCGTGGTCTCGATCATAAAGGGCGCGCCCGGCTGGGCCAGCACCGCATCCCCCTTCGAGGCCAGCCTGGCTCGCAACGCATCGTCCTGGTAGGCGTGCTCGCTCATCAACACCTGGGTCACGGTCCGGATGTCGCTCTTGTCGAACAACCATACCTCAAAGGCGGTAACCTTGTCCGGGTCGGCGGTGCCGATGGTCTCTGAGATACCCACCCCACACTCGCCCAGGAACTCGCCCATGGGCGTTTCGATGCTGAAGGAATCGTCGTAGGTATCTTCGCCAAGCTCGTAGGTGGTGAAAAAGTGGCCCAACGGCGGCTGGCCGACGCCTTCCCAACCCTCGTCTGGCGCGGGAACGGCGACCGGCTGAACGGCCGGCTGGGCCCTGGCGGCGGCCTCGGTCCGGCGCCTCACTGCGGCACGGAACCCGATCCATCCCAGCACCAGGATCAGCAACACGCCAAAGAATACCAGGCAAGGCACGCGGAGCCGCTCAAACAAGCCCGGCTGGGCCGTGGGCTCTGGAGCAGCAGGCACCTCTGCGGCCGCTGCGGACGTGTCTACCCCCAGGACCAGGGCCAGATCCTTGACCGACTGGGCCTTATCGGGCCGCGCCTCGGCCTCGGCCATGGTGATGGCGTCGGCCATGGCCTGCGCCTTTTCCTCGGCGGTCCAGAACTCCAGATACCCGGCAGCCCGTTCGGGATCCTTGTTCAGACTAAAGGAATCCGCCACCAGGGTCACATAGTCCGCCTTGGCCTGTGGGGACAGGTCGTAGGAGTTGGCATCGGTCCATTCCACCGGGAACAGGACCCAGAACAGGAGCAGGCCCAACAGCAGACCCAGCACCACGCCCACGACACCGACAATGATCAGCCGCGTGTTGTTCGATTCCATAGTGTACCTCCCCTCCCTTGCCTAGTTGCTGGATGAGGACCAGAGGGCCGGCGTCCAAAATGCACTGCCGAGCCTTTGGGCAATCAACTACCCCATTGTATCACAACGTTCGATTTTAAGCAAATTTACAGGTTTATGTCTTGCCCTATGCGTCAACTAGCGGCATTTTAGGGGTATTGGTCAGTATCTCTATGCCATGCTCCCCAATGATCACCAGATCTTCAATTCGCACACCAAACTCACCCGGCAAATAGATGCCCGGCTCGACGGTCAGCGACATACCTGCCTGGAGGGTATCCTCCGACAGCCGTGACGCCCGCGGGCCCTCGTGCACCGCCAGGCCGACGCCGTGACCCAGACCGTGGCCAAAGTACTCGCCATAGCCGGCCCCGGCGATCACCTCGCGGGCAGCGGTGTCGGCAACCACACCGCTCACCCCGGCACGGATGACCGCCTCTGCAGCCTCCTTTGCCCGGAGCACGATCCGCCACACCTCCAGGTACTTGTCGCTGGGCTGGCCCAGGCAGAAGGTACGCGTCATGTCGGAGCAGTAGCCGTCCACCACACAGCCGATGTCGACGACCACCGGCTCGCCAGGCTGGATGGCGCGGTCGCCGGGACGGGCATGGGGCAAGGCCCCATTGGGCCCGGCGGCGACGATGAGGTCAAAGGCCACCTTGCTGGCGCCACCGGTGCGCATGGCGGCCTCGATCTCCCAGGCCGCTTCCCGCTCGGTCATCCCTGGCTTGACCACCTCCAGAAAGTGAGCAAAGGCGGCATCGGTCAGCGCCACCGAGCGGCGCAGGGCACCGATCTCGTCCTCGTCCTTGACGGCTCGGAGTGTCTCGACGGTGTCCTTGAGGGGCACGAATTCCACCCCCTCGGCAGCCTGGCTGATGGTATACAACTGGTCCACGGTCAGGTGTTGGCTCTCGAAGCCCAATCGCCCCGCCCTAGGGGCGGACCGGGCCACACCCAGGCCGGAGAGGAGGTCGGGCAGCAGGTCCGAGATCTTGGTCTTGATCTTGACCAACTCAAAGGCCGGGGCCTGGCGCCCCACCTGCTCGTAGTAGCGAAAATCGGTGGCCAGCAGCGCCTGGGTGGCGGTGATGATCAACCAACCCGCCGAGCCGGTGAACCCCGACAGGTAGCGCCGGTTCTCGGGCTGGCTGACAAGGATGGCATCCAGTTCTCGCTCGGCCAAGACTTTACGAAGGGCTGTGAGTCGCATGATCTTCTCCTGGTTAGAAGGCAAAGTATAGTTGCGATAGATCCTCGGCGCTGGCGGTCCCCTCCTCCAGGTTGGTCCGCAGATTCTCGGCGCTCTCTTCGACCGGCTCCGGCGTCTCGAAGGAGAACCAACCGGGATCAAAGGGCGGCATCTCGGTGGACAGGGCGGGCTTCCCGCCGTGGATCAGCTCGAGGGTGCCCTTGAGCACCTTCTTGTTCTTGGGCAGGTCGCGGTGTACCTCCTCAGCATAGTAGATGGTCGCGCCGGGCAGGATCGCCGACCAGAGCGGCACCGTGCCATCCCCGCCGTCAGCGCCCTCCTGCTGGCGGATGATCTCGTATTTGGGCTTTTCGTCCGCATCGAACTCGCGCTTCACGTCGATGATGGTATCGACGTGGCAGCCGGCGATCTCGATGATCTCCACCTGGGGATCGGCGCTGGCCATCATCCCGTGGAAGCCCTTGGCCAGGTCCAAATAGTCCTGGCGTATGCCCCTCATCCGCCAGGCCCGGGCGTCGTAGAGATCCCAATTGGCGGGATAGGGCCGGTGGGAGGGAAAGAGATCGGGTGGCGCGGGTAGCAACTGGTACACGCTGGGCATGTTCAGGAGCAGGCGATCGGGCGAGTTCTTGTCGTTCAGCTTGCCGGCCAGGGCCATCATGCGGTTGCCATGGACCAGGTTCTCCACGGTGGCCGCCGCCCCAAAGTGGGGGGTGCCGTGCATGATCAGGCGTTCGATGCGCCGTTCGGCAGCCGCGGTGTGGCGGGCCATGTAGGCGCGGGAGACGATGCCGCCCATGCTATGGCCAACCAGTGTAAACTTCTGGTCCGGATCGCCACCCGCCCAGCGCTCGATGTATTCGGCCAGGAGGTCGCCGTTGAATTCGACGGGCCGCCGCCAGTCGTAGGGGAATTCGTACAGGTCCACCTGGCGGCGCAGGCCGACGGCGATCTTGGTGTAGATCATGCGCTCCAGGGCGATGGGCGCGACCTCGATGCCGGGATGCAGGTCCCGCGTGCCATCCTCGTTGAGCTCCAGGAAGCTCGACTGTCCCTTCAGAAAGAGGGCCGGGTTGATCCACAGCAGCGTCGTGGTGCCGCGGATGCTGCGCAGCTGCGAGCCCATGATGCCCGGCAGGAGGACGACCTTTTTGCGCGCGCCCTCGGCTTTGGGCTCGGCCACCAGCGCCTGCATCTCGGCCACCTCTCCCGCGCCGAAGAGCTGGCTGGCCGCCTCATCGTCGGTGCCTGCCTCCAGGCGGTCTTCGATCTCGTCCATGGACAGGGTCGACCAATTCATCAGCAAGTCGTTCGTGTTCATATCACATTCCTTTCGTGGTTGTAGTGTATCTTTTCAATAAACCGGGGGAAGATGGGGTGTGTGCGGGCGGCAAAGCCGCCCGCACACACCCCGCCCCCACTTA
>JASFHU010000436.1:0-4863 GCA_050123055.1 Anaerolineae bacterium | reverse complement strand
CGAAACGGTCACCACATGGCCCCGCTGCAGGTCGAACAGATCCCACAGGTCAAAGTGGAAGTGGCCGTCTGCGTCGGCCGTCTGCGAGTCGGCGTACACCACGCCGCTGCCATCTTCGATGGTCAGCGAGACGGTTGCCCCCGGCGTCCACGGGTTCGACGACTGCACCCGATCGTCAACCGGCGCCACCTGGAAGGTCGCGGGATCCCCATTGGCCATGACTGTGCTCGTCGCAGGCGTCCCGGGCTGTGGTCTTGCAGCCGCAGCGGGGCTGGTGCCTGAGCCAGCCGGTGACCTTGACGCCATCCTGGGGCCCATGCTGGAAGCGGCCGGCGACGCCGTGGTCATAGAATCAGGGTAAGTGTGCTTGGGGAATCCGGGCACCACTGTGCCATCCGGCGCTATCTTGACGATTCCACCATCCCAGATCGACAACCAGATATTGCCATTGGTATCGATGCCCAGGCCATATCCATACTCCTGTATACACAAGCCTGTTCCGGCCGCCGGGTCGTAGCGCAGCAGCGCACCACCCACCGACCACAGGATGCCGTTCCCGTCGACCAGTCCGCCATAGCCACCACAACCTACCTGCTGCGCGTCGAACGAGTCAAGGATGGCGCCGTCGGCGCCGTCCAACTTGTGGAACATGCGGGGGGTGTATGGGTAGCCGCCCACCCACACGTTGTTGTCGGCGTCCACCGAGACGTGGCGGGCCTGCTCGGCGTCGTACAGGCGCTGGTAGATGAGGATACACTCGTCCTCGGCATCCTCCACCAGACCGGCGGCACCACCCAGCCCATCCGTGAGGTCCGGCCAGTCCAGAATGTCGCCCAGCCCCACCGAAGTGCGGATGAGGCCGTCGTTGTCGCGGTCGACGCAGGTATTGTAGCCAAACGGTGGCGCCACATAGCCCCCGCTCGGATCGGGCGCACCACTGCCGTCCGTCCGGGTGCCGCCAACGATGAGACCAATCTTGACCGCCGACCCATGAGGCACGCCGTCGATCTCGCCCACCTCAGCCCGGTTCGCCGTCCACACGTTACCAAACAGATCCACGGTGGTGCGCGAGGGGTTCAGGCCGCGCCCTTCGGGCGCGGTCCGGTATTCGCCCACGATCTCGCCCGTCTCGGTGTTGGCCCGAACGACGGTGCCGCGTCCCGAGGCGGCCACGTTGATGAATGGAAAGGGCTCCGTCGGCGAGTCCAACTGCAGTTGGTCATTGTTGGGAGGATCGTGGTTGACGCTGACCAGCGTACCCTGGTCGAAATCAGCGTCGGTCGTGTACAGCACGTTTTTGCCCGGCACCTGGGCGGGCACGTTGCTCGGGAGAATCAGAAAACTCAGAATCAGAACCAATACTGGCAACACCCTGGCAAATCCAAGGCGTCGCCGACCGCTACCGTAGGTCTTCATGAGACACCTCCTTGTCATCTCAACTCCGAATGCGTCGGTGCTGGCCTGCCTGCCCCCCCTTACCGACACGGAAGGATGAATGGAAGAGTGAGGCATCCTCAAATGCCGACCCTGAAGGACGATCCGAGGATAGAGGCATCCTCAGATGCCGAGCCAGCTGCGAGCATGCTTGCTCCTCACGCAAATCCAACCGTATCGTACTAGGAGCCCAAGCCTGTGAAAGCGCCCAACGCGCCACCCACAACCCAGTCGAAACGCTCGATAGGCTCGATACGCACCACCTCCTCTCAGAAGGGCAACGACCTTATGATGTCTGGTTAAGGGTCCGCTAAAGGTTAGGGAGACCTTTAGCAACTTCTTCTGCCTGATGCTTTCTGGAGGGAGCGATCTGCAGAAGCAAAGACATGATATCACAGAACCGCTATTTCTGCAAATCCAGCGGACCGGCAATCGCGGGACTACGTGTCGTCGCAGGACTGCCGGTCCTGGTTCATATCCCTGCTCTTTGGGTCTAGTTGACTTTGCAGACGATGAGGGTGGTATCGTCCGCCAGAGGCCGGCCTTGGGTGAACACTTGCAGGCGCTGGCGCACGTTCCAAACCAGATCTTGCGCCGCCAGATCTGAGCCCTGCCGAGCCAATTCGGCCAGACGCTCCCGGCCAAAAGCCTCTCCCCGGAAATCCATCGCCTCGGTGATGCCATCGGTATGGAGCACCAGGACGTCCCCGGGCAGCAGGTTCACGCTCTCCGCCTCGAACTGGAACTCCTCCACCAGGCCGATGGCCGCCCCGGTAGGGGGCAACCAGGAGAGCAGCTCCTCGCCGCCGCGTTGGGTGTGGAGGAGTGGCGGATTGTATCCGGCGTTCCTATAGATCAGCTCGTTTGTCGCCGAGTCAAAACAGGCCAGAAACAGCGTCACCAAGCTGGTCATCTGGGTGTTGTGCGAGAACAGGAATAGCTTACACATACTTCTCAAGCCCTGCCTCGAATGCCTCTCTATCTCCATGTTCGACCCCAAACAGCGCTTCCAACAGCGCAAAGGTTCCCCGGTAGAAGCGTATTCGTCCTATGAAGGCTCTTACCTCCGGGTAGACATCGGCACAGCACTCTATAAATCCTTCCCCATAGCCACTGAGCAGCCCTGCAAAGTCGTACGCTGGGTCTCCCAGCCCTGAACTGCCAAAGTCGATGACACCGGCTACGATTTGCTGTTCCTTGTCGAACAGGATGTTGCTCGGTCCGAAATCACCATGTTTCAGCACTGGCTGGTACTCAAAGTTGTCTACATCATTCAAAAAGCTTTCGAAATGTCCGGTTGTCCATTGTCGTGCATCGGGTCGCATATGGTCAAACAGTTTCTCGCGAATACGAGCATAGAGGTCAGCATTCTCATCATACGTGTCGTACTGGGGCAACTCGCCCCTCAACGGCTCTGCCACCGTCACGCCATGAAGAGCCTTTAGAAAACCTGCAACCTGACCCGCCAGCCTCCTTACCACCTCCTGGCTATCGATCATACGAAAGGTTTCTCGCCACAATGGCTCTCCAGGGATCAACCTGTATCCAACAAAAGCCTCCCCGATGATTGCCGGCTGCAAGTTGATGAACCTTGGAGCCGGCACAGTCAGGGTCACCCTACCCTGAATGCTCTTGAGAAGCGACGTCTCTGTTTTGAGCCTTTCCAGAACATGAGCGTATTTGGGAAAGCGAAAGATGAACTCTCGGTTGACGATGACAACATCGCTGTTCTGCCCTTGAGTATTAAACTCGACAGCAGAGACGTCAAGGTCTGGATATGCTTTTTGGATGTGCTGAAGATACGCCTCTTGTCTGCGCAAAAGTCCGCCTATTCGTCTCGCGCTCGCGGTCTGTAGTCCATTTTCATATAGACATCACCCCGCTCCAGCTCATCCAGCATCTGATCGAGGCGCCTCCGCTTTGTCTCGAAGCGTTTGGCCCGATTGATCCAACCAACATAGTCATTCTGCTGGTACGGGGGGCGACTGCGGTATGCATCGAGGAGCCCACGCTCAACCAAAGCTGCTTCGACAAAGTCGGGCATCGGATGTATGGGCCGGGAAAGGCTCGAAAAATCGGTCTTGGCCATATTCGCATCACCAACCAAGTGCTTGCTGGGCGAGCAGTTGCAGGATCGTCAATATCATGGGCAATGCAATCGCAGAAAGTGCCAGGCGAGCCGTCTCCGGTCTCCAGGGCCAGGTGGGGATGGCCGAGATCCTTCGGTGCTGGATCTCCAGGCTGGAGATCGTCCCATTCAGCTTCTCGATGGCAGAGTCATCGTCATCACGCAGACGTTGATAGAGCTTGGCAAAGGCAGCTTCAAAGTAGAGATCGAGCTCCTGAAGCAACTCTGCCTTCTCCACCTCCATGCGCCTGTGAGTGCCAAGCAGTGGCCAGACAAAGACTGCAACGGCCATAACCGTAAATGCCCCCACAAAGGCCAGGCTCACCGGATCCGCCAGCAACTCGGGATTGATCAGCATCCATCCATACACACCGATCACCAGTCCCACGGCCGTCGAAGCCGTGAGCTTTGAGAAGGCCTGCAAAGGCCCCAGGTTGAACAGATTGACACGGACATGGTTCAAATTGATGGCATTGACCCTACCCAGTTGCCTGACGGTGTGGTAGATGATGACCCCAAGCAGAAACGCGGAGCTCTTGTCGACGATGTGGTAGACGATGGAGAATACTGGTAGCTGCTCAAGGGCCGCGTATCTGTTCGGCAGGGTCGACACCTGTTCCATGAGGATCACAACGACCAGCAGGATCATACCTGCGATCAACGGCGCGAGAAAAGGCATGTTCGAAAGCCTGTATTGGGACTCGTCGAACTCCGCCTCGGTCATTTCCAGCGTGGGCCTCATAGCGTTCAGGGCCGTCACAGCTTGACGATCTAGGATGTGAATCAAGGCCAGGGCGAAAGCTGTGAGCAGTCCGTTGTAGATGATGATGGGCAGGAGTTCCTCCGCTTGCAGGCCACCATCCAACCAGAGGAAAAGCATCTGGCACAGAATCAGCACCAACCCGAGGTCAGCATAGAAAAACCAGGCCGGTATCGGCAGTTCCTCAACCCAGTCATTGAAGCGATCGATCCAACTGGGCCTGTAGGGTCGCTCTTTGCGACTCGCTGTGCTCATATCAGACATCGGAGCATTTGCCCTTTTTGCACCTATCTGGAAACACCCAGACGGGTCTGGGACGCCGGACTCCCCAGCTTGTTGGCGACGTTTTCGTCTGCAAACGCACTTGACATTCTATCACCGTCTCGCCCAAGGGGCAAATCCACCGTTCCAGCACCTGGGGCGTCCTGGTCGGAGAAGGGTGTACGGCGAATCTGGTATTAATAGAAGGTCGTGCGCAGGACGGGTTGAAAGAACTCCTTGCGGAGGGCGCACACGGGATCCAGTTGGCAGGCCTGGCATT
>JASFHU010000435.1:0-4870 GCA_050123055.1 Anaerolineae bacterium | reverse complement strand
TCGGGAAACACAGAGGTGTGGTCATGGACCGAGACGACGACGTTGTCGGCCAGCAGCCGCTGCACCCTCCGTTCCTGTTCTTCGGATACGGGATACACGTAGGGCTCTACGCGGCCAACCTCCGCTGCCAGGTCAAAGGGTACATAGTCCTCGTCCGGTTCCAGGTATTGGAACGATCTGTAACCGTCGTACCGTTTCTTTCGCATGACCGATTCTCCTTTCACATTTCCAGGGCTAGCACGGCCACCGACGAGGCAGGAAGCTCGTAACGCGGGCTTTCTCCCTGCATCGCTGGCAACAGTCCATCCTGGACTCACACTTGCACCGGGTCCTCCAGGGTGTTGGCTGCCAATGGGTCCGGCCCGGTGAGCAACCAAGCGCGGGCCGGGTTTAGTTTGCCGATACCCCGCAGGTCACTGTTACACCCCCGCCCCACACGGTCAGGATCACACCCACCGGCAGCGGAAAGGGAGCCTCGGCTGTGATCTGAGCAGCGGCGCGGGCCTCACCCTGTTCAGTCTGGAGGGGCAGGCGCTCTGGGGAAACAGGCTGCCCATCCACCTCCAGCCCCATGCCCGTCAGGGTGGCCGGGGCGAAGGTGTTGTTCAAGGCAAAGGAAAAGCCTTCGGCGTCGGTCTGAAAGCTGCCCTGGACAAAAAGCTTGCGCAGGATGAATTCAGGAATCGCCATCGACCTGCTCCTTGTGACAACGTTCCGACGGTCTGCCCGGCAGGGCGCAGCAATGTTGGGAAGTTGTCGAAAGACAACTTCCCAACTCTGTCCCTGGACAGAGCCCAAAACTGGCCGACACAGGCGAAGGTGCGTTCTTTAGCGCATTGTACCGCAAGCTGGTGCAAAGTGCAAGGTGCCGTCCTCGCTCATGCCAACGCAACCATATGGCAGCGGCAGGGACCCTTTGTACTTTCCTCGGAGTGGTGGTACAATTCGGGCACACAGCGGGATGCGGTTGCGCCGATCGCAAGGAGGATCAAGGTGCACGGCGTCAACATTGCCTTTACCTCTGGAAGGGAGCAACCAGCATCAAGAGATCAGCTCGTGTCCATGCTATACTACTGGCGAAGGTGCCTTCAAGCCTGGCAAGCGCGCCAAGGTGACCATCGCAGGAATGTGTGTAGGTCCAGAAGTGACAGCAAGGAGATGAGCAGATGAGCGAACATACAGAGACATTCAAGATCTTCCCCATCGGCCGGGTGCGTAGGGGGAATGACGGCATCCAATTGGAGATCGACGAACCGTTCCGCCCAGCTTTGAAGCAGTTGGGCCGTTTCAGCCATGTCATGGCCTTCTGGTGGGCCGATTGGTTTGACAATGAGGAGTGGCGTAACAATCTGCAGAGTAGGCCGCCCTATGCCGAGGAACACCTGACGGGCGTCTTTGCCACCCGGGCACCCTACCGGCCCAATCCCATTGCCATGACCACCTGCAAGGTGCTGCGGGTTGATGAGCTGGCGGGACTGGTTCAGGTGGCGGATATCGACGCCATCGATGGCACGCGGATCGTGGATCTAAAGGCCTATTTTCCGGTTTGCGACCGCGTGCGAGAGGCCCACATCCCCGAGTGGCTTTCTGACTGGCCAGACTGGATGCCTGAGAACGGGACTGGCCTGGAAGAGGGTGAGGGCTAGAGACCGGATAACCGCACGATACAGGGGCATGGTCCCGGACCTCGGTCTGGGGCTCTGCCCTGCCCTGGAGGAACGCGCGTATGAAGCCAATAATCGTCGAGCTGGACCAGATCACGCTATTGGGGTTCAATTTCTTTGGGGACCCTTTCCAGTTCAGCGGCGATTGGAGCGAGGAGAACGAGATCGGCCGGCTGTGGGTACGACTTGTCGGCTACCTCGCCGGATACCGGGCGCAGATCAGGCACGTCGTGGACGACAGGGTCATGTACGAGGTGCACATCCATCACGCGGACACCAACCGGACGGGCGAGTTTGAGGTCTTTGCCGGGCTGGAGGTGGAGAGGCTGGAGGATGTGCCCGTGGTGCTGTCAGCCAAGGTCCTGCCGGCGGCGACCTATGCCCTGTTCACCCTCCAGGGGGAAGAGATCACGTCCGACTGGCCCTGGTTGGTCGGCACCAAGTGGTTGCCCGACGCCGGCTACGAGATGACCGGCGGCTACAGCTTTCAGCGCTACGACGAGCGATTCAAAGGCATGGACCGCATCGCCGAGTCGGTCCTCGACGTCTATATACCGGTCAAGGCGCTGGAGACAGCGTAGGCGGGCAGGGGCAACCCGCAGGCGCTGGAGATAGCGTAGGCGGGCAGGGGCAACCCGCAGGCGCTGGAGACAGCGTAGGCGGGCTGGGGCAACCCGCAGGCGCTGGGGATAACGCAGAATGCCTGATCTGGCTCTGATCTCCAAAGCCGTGGACTATATCGAAGACCATCTCCAATCGGCCATCACGGTGGCCGACATGGCCGGGGCGGTCTCGTTTTCGCTGTACCACTTTTGCCGGATCTTTAACCAATCCAGCCACCATACCCCCTACGACTATTTGATGCGCCGGCGGCTGGCGGAAGCAGCGCGGGCATTGCTCCGGACCGATGACCGGATCCTGGATATTGCCCTCGACTACCAGTTCAACAGTCCCGAGACCTTTTCCCGGGCCTTCAAGCGGGTGTTTGGCCTGCAGCCGAGCCAGTGGCGCAAGCAGGGCCGGCTTGACCGCTGGCGGCTCATGCCCCGGCTGACGCTGGCCCACTTGCAGCACCTGCACAAGGGTGCCTACCTGAAGCCAATAGAGCAGGAAAGGGAACCTTTTCAATTGGCCGGGTTGATGACGCTCGTCCAGCCAGCCCTGGAGCAGCCCGCTGAGGCGATCGCCGAGCTGTGGTCGCTGGCAGCCCGCGAACTGGCTCACCCAGAGGCTGGGTCGATAGGCGGCAGGTACTATGGCCTGGCCTGCTACCAGGAGGGCTGGGAGGAGCGTGGCTTCCTCTACACGGCTGGGGCAGCACTTGACCCCTCCGCTCCCAGCGGTGCGCAGGCTGTGGCCCACTCGGCTCTGGTCGTCAAGTCGATCCCGGGGCTGGTCTTCGCTCGCTTTGTGCACAAGGGCCGCCGACGCGATCTGCCCCTGACGCTGGACTATATCTATCATACCTGGCTGCCCAAATCGGGTCGGACACTGGCCCTGCCGTGGGTGCTTGAGGCCTACGGGCCAGAACTCCCCTCCGCCGAAAGCGACGATGCGGAGATGGCCATCTTGGTCCCTCTGGATCGGGTTTGACTCATCTGGCTTGCCGGTGTATAATGGGTCGGCCGCAGCACGGGGCGGTTTTGGATCCCAGAGGTATGGTTTCCTACCGGCGATCCAGGGTCGCGCCGTCGGATTTTCTGGGCAGGGCCTGCAATTGGAGGAAGGAGATTCCCGCCAGTGGACGCAAATGAACTGCAGCTTATCCACCACGCCCGAAAAAAGTTGGGCGAGGGTTTCTATGTGAACAACCTGCGCGACGTGGTCGGCATCTTGCGGACGCTGTCGGAGGTGACGAGTTGGCCCACGGCCTGTTTTGTGTTGCAGAGCGTTGCGCTGGGCATGGTCTACGATTGGGACAAGCAGCCGGTCACCTCCGACAGGGCGGACAGTGTGGGCGCGCAACTGCAGCCGGCCTTCTGTAAGGTGCTGGATCTGATGGCCGGGGATGCGACCATCGAAGAGATGTGTGCGGCGCTGGACGATCTGGTTCTGGCGCTGCCGCCACTGAGAGCTTAGGCAGGCCAGGCTTCCGCGGGTGGCCACGACCGAACTTGTCCCCTTATTACAAGTTCATCCAAGGCTTGTGTCGCCACTCATTGTGCGCAAGGCGGCGTTCTCCATGTTCAGATCGATCACCCGTATAGAGCACCACCACCTTGGCTCCCGGCTGCTTGCCCAGAACAAGGTCAAGCTCTGCTCCGGCTAGGATGGACAGGTTGACCAGAGCGAGCAAGCTCCCCCTCCCTTGCAGCGACGGGTACTGTACCCGCCGCTGTTTCCCTTTTTGTCCCTAGCGCCTTCGTCAACCGTGGACCATCCGCCCTCGTTTGATGACCTGCCGGACGACATTGCCTCCGAACTGGTAGGCCAGGTGACGGTAGTCGGGAGCATCGACGACCAGCAGGTCGGCCTGTTTGCCTGCCTCGAGGGAACCCAACCGATCCCCTAGCCCCACGGCATAGGCGGCGTTGATCGTGCTGGCGTTGAGCGCCTCGGCCGGCAGAAGGCGCTGATAGCGGCAGGCAATGGCCATCACCAGCGGCATCGAGGGGCAGGGGGCCGAGCCGGGATTGATGTCAGTAGAGAGGGCCAGGGCAACCCCGGCATCGAGCATGGCCCGGGCATCGGCGAACCGGGTGCTGCCCAGGTTAAAGGGGACGGCCGGCAGGTTCACGCCCACGGTGTCTGACCCAGCGAGTTGATCTAACTCGGCGGGGGGCGTCACATCCAGGTGGTCGGCCGAAACGGCGCCCAACTCCACAGCCAGGCCGACGCCGCCCAACGACTCGAATTCGTCGGCGTGGATCTTGGCCGCTAGCCCCAGGGCCTGCCCGGCCCCCAACACCCGCCTGGATTGGGCGCGATCAAAGACGTTGGCTTCGCAGAACACGTCACAGAAGAATGGCCAGCCGCGCCGGGCAAAGGGCGACTGCGGGTACCAAGCCGCCGCGGCCGGTAGCATCTCGCCCACTACCAGGGCGACATACTCGTCGGTCCGACCCCGGTACTCGGGCGGGACGGCGTGGGCCCCCATAAAGGTAGGCACGAGATCGACGGGGTGCTCGCGGTCCAGGGCGGCGATGGCCCGGAGCATCTTGAGCTCGTTCTCGGTGTCGAGCCCGTAGCCAGTCTTGACCTCGACA
>JASFHU010000434.1:0-4872 GCA_050123055.1 Anaerolineae bacterium | reverse complement strand
GCGCCGTGGCCGTCGTCCAGCAGCCTGGGACGGATGGCGTCCTGGATCCAGAAGGGCCACAGCTCAACCTGGGTGAGACCTTCCCGTGTGGCATGAACGCGCAAAAGATCTCCCTGCCTGGTGGCCAATCGCGGAATGTCGAACAGGGCGTCGCCGAGGCCGTAGACGATGAGTCCGTCCTTGTACCGCTCTACGGTCTGGGTAACGTGCGAATGGTGGCCGGCTACCAGGTCGGCGCCGGCATCTATGGCCGCGTGAGCAACGGCAACCTGGTCCGACGAAGGGGTGGTGGCATATTCGGTGCCAGCGTGGAGGAGGACCACCAGCAGGTCGACCTGGTCCCGGATTGCAGCCACGTCGGCCTGCACCGCGGCCGGTTCTGCCCAGGCCAGTTGGTCGGTGACGGGCACATCCACAGAACCGTTCCAGCGGGTTGCCAGGTAACCCAGGACCGCAACCCGCACACCGTTCAGGTTGAACAGCGCGGGGCGACGGGCTGCCTCAGGGGAAGGACCGGCTCCAATGGTGGCCAGTTCCAAGTGACGCAAGGTGGACAGGGTACCATCGAGGCCGGCCTGTCCAAAGTCGAGGGCGTGGTTGTTGGCCAACGTGACGAGGTCGAATCCGGCTGCGACCAACGTCTGGCCCCAGAGGGGATGGGCCCGGATCAGATAGGACTTGTCCATCGGTTTGCCCTGCCGGGCCAGCACAGATTCCAGGTTGGCCACGGCCAGATCTGCCCCTTGCAGCAGCGATCCCAACCCAGCCCAGGGATAGGCTGGGCCATAGCGGGCCAGTTGGTACTCCATGGAGCGGCCCGGCGCAACGTCACCCAGAAAGACGAGGATGGCCTCGCCTTTGGATGGCTGGACGCCTGCCGGCAAAGGAACTGACGGCGCTTGGACCAGGTCCGGAGGCCGGAGCCAGGGACCGCCCGAGGCGCCGGGAGCGGGATTCAGTTGCCAGGCAGCCACATCGGCAAGGACCAGCGCAGAGCCATCCTCGCCAGCCAACAATCCCCAGACCGACAGCCCGGCATGAACCGAAGCGCGCAGTCGCCCTTGCCGGTCGTAAGCCTGGATCTGGCCGCTTCTCAGGCCGACCAGGATCTCGAGCGGTCCGTCGCCGTCCAGATCGAGGGAGGTGATGGCTGTCACCGGCGAGGGCAGGGGCAGCCGCCACAGAAGCTGGCCCTCCGCCGAGAGCAGGGCCAGTTGCGGCTCTTTTCCACCTGTCCCGGCCACGATCTCGGGGCTGGCCTCTCGTTCCAGGCCGGCAACGTGTACAATGGGGCCTCCCGAGTCGAGCCTGAGGTTCCAGCGCGGAGTTCCGCCCGGATCGAGGGCCAGCAGTTGACCGTTCTGCAGGCCGAGGAGCAGGCCGGCCCTGTCGTCCTGGCCGATGGTCTGCAGGCTGGTCACCGGGGCGCCGGCGTCGAAAAGCCATTCCTGAGCACCGGCAGGATCAAAGGCCACCACCTGGCCGGCAAGGGTAGCAGCCAGGGCCAGATTGGGCAGGGCGGTGATGCTGCCGAGCGGGCCGGTCAGGCTGGCTTGCCAACGGACCCGGCCGCCCTCATCCAGAAAGGTCAGGCGCTCGTCCCAGCCGCCGGCCAGAACCCCGCCCTGCCAGCCGCCGCGAAGTGCAGTCACCCGGCTGGCCAGGTCGACCTGCCAGAGCGTCTGGCCGCCGGTCGAGACCAGTGTGACGTGCCCGGCATCGTCTCCGGCAGCCACACGGCCATCGTCCAGCGTGTCCAGGGCGTATACGGGTCCCACCGTCCGCAGTTGCCAGGAGATCTCACCGTTATCCCGAAGCCCATAGACGGTCCGGCCCAGCGAAGACACCAGGAACAGGGATTGGCCGCCGTCCTGAACAAGGCGGGCGTCTGTCAGATGGCCGTTGGCGTCGAGCCGCCAGCCGAGGGAGAGAGCCAAGGGCTCACCAGAAGGCGGAGACTGGAGTGGCGGGAGGGTGGGCGTCGGGGAGAGAGTCAGGAGTGGGGTGCTAGAGGGTATGACGATTGGGGTGGCGGTGGAGGTGGGGGAGATGGTGTGGCTGGGCCGGGAGGTGGGCGTGAAGGTGGGTGACAGAGGGGCCGTGGGGTAAGGTACTGGCACGCTGGCAGCGGGTGTCGCGGGCGCCCAGGCCGCCGGCGTGGCTGGCGCCTGACCACAGCTAGCCAGATGCCAGGTGACCCACAGAAGCACCAGGAGTCGCTTCAACACCGGGCGTCGCATGGGTATCCTCCCCGTTCAGGACGAACTCGAAAAAGTTGCCAAAAATGCGGTCTGCCAGATCGTCATATTCCTGGTAACCGGTGGCGACGATCTCGTCCATGTCCCAACCGAGCTTGGCGATCCAGGGGGAGTGGCGCACCGTGCTCTCGGCGATGACGGGATCGTACTGGGGGTTAAACTGCACACCCCAGACGGGGCGATCGCGGAGCCGGTAAGCCTGCACCCGGACCTCCTCAGAGGAGGCCAGCAGAACTGCATCCTCTGGCAGACGGGTCACGCGGTCTCCATGCCACAGAAAGCCATAGAAACTCTGTCCGAGGCCGGCAAGGAGCGGGTCCGACTGGCCCTCCCCGGTGACGTTGATGGGAAGCCAGCCGATCTCCCAACGACCCCTCTTGACCTCGCCGCCCAGCCAGTAGGCGAGCAACTGGTGTCCCAGGCAGATGGACAGGATCGGTACGTTGGCCTCCAACGCTTCCATGATCCGCTCTCGCTCGGCCTGAAAGATGGGCAGATCAAACTCATCGGGCCGATACTCGCCTCCGGCAAAGATCACAGCATCGTAGCTCCGCAGATCGGGGACCGGCTCTTCCAGATCAACACGGACTTGAGTATTCAAGACTCCGAGCCGCTTGAGGACATGGTCTACGACCAGGGAGCGTGACGGACCGTGGATCAGGGAGATGGCTCGCAGCGGTCCCCGGGTTGGAGTGGGCGACGGGGTATCGGTGGGTGTGGGTGTCGGCGTATCGGTGGGGGTAGCCGTGGGTGTGGGCGTCGGAGTATCGGTGGGCGTGGGTGTAGGCGTATTCGTGGAGGTAGCCGTGGGTGTGGGCGTGTGTGTGGCCGTGGGGGATGGGGTCGCGGTGAAGGTGGGTGTGGCCGAGGCAGTAGGTGTGGGGGTTGGGCCGAGACGGGAGATGGTCCATTCCGGGTCGCAGGCAACCAGGAGCGTACTCAGGCCAGCCAGGCGCAGAAAGGCCCGGCGGGTCAATGGTCTGCGGTCAGAAGATGACGACATACGGATTGGAGCTCTCTAGTCCGGCCGGCGGGCGACGGCGATCATCTTCGGACTGTCGCCGTCGAATTCATCCAGATCGTAGGTGCCATAAATGCCCTCGATCTCGAATCCGGCATGACGGAGGAGCAGCTCCAATTCGAAGCGAAAGAGGTAGCGGATGGAGAAGGGAAATAGGGTACGCTGCACGTTTCCCTCGGAATCCAGTTCGTCCATCACAAAGGTGACATGGATGGTCTGCTCTCCAAGGTCCACCTTGTCGGAGTGAAAGCGCATCAAACTATGGCCGGTGTCCGGATCGGTCATGACCTTGGCCAATCCTACCTGGCCGCGAGCTTCCAGGAGGCGGCTAAGATCGGGGTTGAAAAGGTCGAGAATGAGCAACCCCCCAGGGTTCAAGTGGTGCCGGATACGGGCCAGAGCAGCAAGTTGGTCGTCGGTGTTGAGCAGGTGCATGAAGGAGTTGATGGCGGCAAAAGCCAGATTGAAGCGGTTGTCGAGCTCCAGTGCGCGCATGTCCTGTCGCGAGAGGGTTACCTGCGCGGACAGGTCCTCAGCAGCGATTTTGCCGCGGGCCACCTCAAGCATCGGCAGCGAAAGGTCAACGCCTGTGATCTGATACCCTTGGCGGGCCAGGGGCAGCAGTACCCGGCCTGTACCGCAGCCCAGCTCCAGGATGGGCGAGCTGCAGCGGGAGGCAAACTGCTGGTACATGAACAGATCGGCGTCGGCCGCGCCAAAGTCCAGGTCATAGAAACGGGCATAGATGTCGTATCGATCCATGGTGCACATCCTCACGCCTTTGCCGACGAGCGTGGCGCGGCGACTGTTGCGGCGTAGTCTACCACAGGTGGGGAGATTGATCAACCCGGCTGCATCTGAAATAGTACCTTGATCGCCCCGGTCCGTTTGTCGGTAGCGGTGGCGACTGCTTCCTTGTAGTCTGCAAGCGGGAAACGATGGGTTATCAGGCCGTCGGTGAGCAGGATACCTTCGCGCATCCAGCGCATCACCAGATCGTAGCCGTGGACTGGCTGACCCTGCCATTGCTCGATGCCATGGACAACCGTGCCCGTCAAGGTGACCTCTTGATGCCAGATGGGGCTCAGGTCTGTTTTGACCAGCTTGGGCGAGATGCCGACGACAACTACGGTCGCGCCAGCCCGCGCCCAGCGCAGGCCATCCTTGATCGTCCGGCCGCTGCCGACGATGTCGTAAATGACATCGTAGCCGCCGAGCAGCATCTGGTTGCCCAGAGCGCCGGTGTGGAGCTGCCCACCGGTCAGGCGGGCGACCTCGGCAAACTGGTCCCCGCCAGCGAGCACATCGTCGGCGCCAAGGCGACGGGCCATGTCGACTTGATGTGGGTAACGGGCCATGGCCGTGATGTGGGCTTGGGGCTCGACAATACGGGTGAGGCGGACTGTCAGCAGACCAATGATCCCGCAGCCGATGACGAGCACACGCTGCCCCGGACCGGGTCTTGCTCGCAGTACCGCCCGCAGAGCCACGCTGGCGGGCTCGGTAAGTACGGCTTGATCGTCGGTCAGGCCGGCGGGGATTTTATAGACTTCGGTCTCGTGAGCGACGTAGCTGTCTCCCCAGCCACCACCT
>JASFHU010000433.1:0-4872 GCA_050123055.1 Anaerolineae bacterium | reverse complement strand
TGAACGAGTAGCTTCAGCCGGTGTTCACCCTGCCGGAAGGCCGCAGTCACCTCCACGACGGCCACTAACCGTTCCTCGTGCAGGGCTGCCAGGCGCCAGGTCCTCTGCCCTGCCAGCAGTTCCGAGATCCACCGTCCGAACCGGGCCAACCAACCGGGGTGATACTCCTCCCTACGCAGGGGCCGGATCCATTGCTGCGATGGGGAGGTGCCCAGGCGGGCCAGGTCGTACGCCGCCTGCCCGTCGGCCGCTCTCCAGGGTCGGACACGATAGCCAGGAGCATCCTGAACGACTACCGGGCTGACGCTGTCCAGCCGAAGCTCAGTCTCTCCCGAAACCTCTCGAAAGCCAAGGCCGACATACAGTTGCAGGGCCGGGGTATTGTCCCGATGGACTTGGAGCAGAACCCCATGTGCCCCCAGTGCCTGTGCTTCACCGATGGCAGCCTCTACCAGCCGGCGGCCGATACCCTGCCCCCGGTAAGCATCCTCAACCACCACATTGCAGATGATCCGGCGCCGCCGGCTACCTGGCGCCGGGCTCAGGCTGACGTTGGCAACGATGCGCAGGCCCCTTCCCTCTGGAGCGGGCTCTTCCCATACAAAGCCATTGAATGTATCCGGGAAGGAGGGATCGGCTTGTGTCCACCACCAGAGAAGGGGCGTCAGGCGTGCCATCCACCGCATCTCCCGCAAGGCCGCCCGACCCCGCTCATCGATCTCGGCGCCAAAGCCGTTGGCAATGAGGTCCGCGACCGTGCCCAGATCCTGGACAGGGTCCATGGGGCGCAACCCGCCCTGAACATGCTGTGTTGGTTCGATTGTCGCCGATACGACCACCCTTCCTCCGGCCAACTGGACCTCTTGAATGCTACACATTATAGCATAGCCAGTGAAAAACGGCACATATCGGACTATTGACAGTTGTTAAGGTACCTTTTCAACGGCCTCTGCTCTGCCATTGACTAGTCGCCGGCTGTCGCAACCTCTGGAACAGCAGCCATGGGACGGCTATGGTTCTGTTCGATGTTGGTCATTGCCGGCACAAAGAAGCCAGCCAGGCCCGCCAAGCTGCAGAGCACACCAGCGGTCAAAAGCCACACATTGAGGCCCAGCAAGTCACTCACCGGTCCGGCGATGGCCAGGCCAATGGGCGAGGTGATCAGAAGCAGGCTGCCCATAATGGTAAAGACCCGTCCCTGCATCTCTGGCGCCACCGTGCCCTGCAGGATGGCCATGATGGGACCATCTACCAGCGGGATGGTCAGTCCAATCACCAGCGCGCCACCCAAGGCCAGCCAGAAAAGATGCCCCGGTGCAAGGCCCAACAGAACCAGGCCCAGCCCCAGGATCGTGAAGCCCATCAAGGTGGTATAGATTTTGCGCCGGAAGCCACCCCACACGCTCAGGATAAGCCCTCCCACCACGATGCCCCCGCCCGCGACCGCTTCCAGAAGGCTCAGTTGGGCCGCATCACCATGAAAGTGCTCGCTCACCAGCAGTGGTAGCAGTGAGAAGGCTGGCGTCAGCGCGATCTTGACCAGCATCGCGCTGGCGATCAGCGCCATCAGCCCCGGCCAATTCCGAATATAGTGCAAGCCATCACGCATATCGGACCAGATCGATGGCTTTCCCTCTACCTCAACCACCATATCCTCCCGCTTGGGTTGTGGGATATGGACAAACAGAAGCGGTGCAATGGCCAGCAGTGCAGTGCCCACATCGACAAACATGACACCGTACAACGGCAGTAGCTCCAGAAGAAGCGCCCCAAGAGGCGGCCCGATGATATTCAAGGCCCCATTCATCGTCTGATTTAGACCCGCCACGCGTGCCAGGTGTTCATTGGGGATCATGAGAGAGGTCGATGACTGCATCGCCGGCCAGTGAAAACTCCCGCCAATCGCGCGAACCAACATGACGACGTAGACATGCCAGACCTGGATGGCGCCGGTCCAGAACTGGTAGACCAGCCACAGCGAGGCCAGGGCAATCACCCCGTCGGCCACGATCATGATCACCCGCCGGCTCCAGCGATCCACGTAAGCTCCGGCAATGGGACCCAGCAGGATCTCGGGAACAATGGCCACCAGGGATGCTGTAGCCAATACGGTCGCCGAGCCGGTCAGCTTGGTGAGCCACCAGACCAGGGCGAACTGGGCCACCTTGCTTCCGATCAGAGAGAATGCCTGGCCGGTCCAGATACTGAAAAACGGGAGTCTCCACTTGCTCATGTTCTGCACTGCCTGTTCCATGGGGAGGCTACTGCCGTAGGGCATCCAGCAGCATCTCGGCCTCTTCCGGCGAAATCTGCCCCTGCTCGACCATGCGCAGGATGCTCAGGCGCTCCTCGTCCAGATCTGGCCCTAGCTCCATGGCACCATCATCCGTGTAAGCTGCCTCAGCCGCTGGGTCTCCGAGATCCGCCTGGACTCCTGGCTCGCGCCCTGCCCCCTTCTGGCGCCTGCGCTCCAGCCTCTCCAGCCGGCGCTGTTCCCGCTCCATCTTGCGTTCCACCTTTTCCTGATGGCGCGCCGCCTTCTCGACCATGCGGTCCATGTTCCGCCGCATCTGCTCCATGGCCCGCTCCACGGCTACCTGAGACTGGACGCCGATCCGCTCCCAGTCCACGCTCTCCAGTTTCACCTGCAAGCGGGACAAGGCTGCATCCATCTCCTCACTGACCTGGCGCCCGATGGCCTCCAGGTCGATGGCCTGCAAGCTGGTCTCGATCTGGCGCGAGATCTCCTCGCCAAGGTCGGCCGCGATCCCGGCCCTCACCTCGGAGCAACCCCCACCACCGAGCATGACATTGCCGCCGGCTTCGACAGCGATCTCGGCTCCGCCATCGCCCAGGGTACCGCTGAGTGTATTGCCATCCTCCACGGGGTCCACCAGCGCGACCGAAGACAAGATCTTGCCCCTGGAGCTTAGTGCGACGTGGGCACTGGCCTCCTCAGGTAGTCGCAGCACCGCGTTTCCGCGGACGTGGAAGTGGTAGGTACATCCAGACCTGATCTCGCCGTTTAAGGCCAGGTTGCCGCCAACCTTTGGCACCTTGGCCCCACCCAGCAGGTTTTTGGCGGCGAGATTTCCTGCCACCTGCCCCAGGGTCACCGCCCCGGAGATACCTTTGAGCGCCGCGTTACCACCCACCTGATCGACGCTCAGCGCACCCACCTCCGTGGCGTGCAAGTTGCCGCCGATGCGCGACGCGCGGAGGTGATCTGCGCCGTTGACCCGCAGGTTGCCGCGCACATTCTGTAGATCGGCGGTCTCCAGCCCCTTTAACGCTGCACCACCAAAGACCGTGCCTGCGATCCCCAGCGACGAGCTTTGGTCTGCTTTTAGGTTGCCATAAACTTCAGCGATATTGGCCTCAGAGACGCCGCTCAGCTTCAGGTTGCCACGTACCTGCTCGGCATCGAAATCTGAAACACCCGTGACCCGCATATTGGCCTTGGCCTCGCGAACCTTCACTGGTAGCGAGGCAGGCACCTTCACATCGCAGCCCACCTGCGCCGACACGGCCGGCCCCGTTTCGGTCCACTCGACCTGCAGGTCCGTCTCTTCCCCCTCGCGCAGGCGGAGCAGGACGTCAGGTTGGTCCCACGTCGCTACAGCCAGGCTGCCGCGCATGTCAAGCAAGGTTAGAACTTTTCCCTCTTCTATCTGAATTCGCTTCTCGAACATCCTGATCCTCCTACTTGCCCTTGAGCAGTTCTACGGCGTCTTCCGACGAGATCTCGCCGGAGGCCAGTTTCTCCAGGATCGTCTTGCGCTCCTCGACCGAAACGGGCTCGACCTCCTCGCGGACCTCGTAGCCCAGGGCCCGGATCGCGTCGGTCAGCCGCGCCCGGGCAGTGGGGTACGACATGCCCAACTCGTCCTGCACTCGGGTCAGCTTGCCCTCGCAGCGGATGAACGTCTCCACAAAGGAGAGTTGCTGGGTGGAGAGCTGGTAGAAACGCCCTAGGCTAAACTGGCCCTCCAGGGCTGAATCGCAACTACGACAATGAAGACGGCTCACCGCCATCGTGTCTCCACAAACCGGGCACTTGCCAATGACTGGATACATTTTTCTACCTCCTTCGATCCATTTCCTGACTTGAGTCATAACCATTAGGCCAGACAGAAATTCGCATCCTGGCGTGGCGACTAGAGGGCGGGTCTCACTGGAGCGCCCTGTACCAGCCATTCACCGAGGGCAACCAACCAGGTACCCAACCGGACCGGCAGCCGGCGCCAGCCAAGGCGGGCCCTGTTCATGGAATGCACCAGGTACCGAGAATTGGCCAACCGCCTGGCCTCTTCGAGGTTCCTTTCCATCAGGATCCTGGCCAATCGACCATCCAGAGAGTTCATCGCCGCCCCTCCTTCTCTGCTGGGCACCGCTGGACTGTTGCTATTCTCCCAATCCTCTGCGGCTGCCCCGTCGCCATCAAAACTTTAAGTAACATATTGCATATTCTAACATACAAGTGAGATTTTGTCAAGTCCCAAATTCAAAATTACTACTCAAAACTCATAAATTTTAATATTCGGTCGAAATTCTTAAGGTTGGGATAGTGGGCTGGGGGTGACTGCTGGCGTTGGGCCGATGGCACCTGGCCTTACGTGCGGTAAAGGGAGGGAAACTACACAACTTGCCCAGGAGGCTGGGCAAAGCGGCCAGATGTCCACCTGGTCGTCCAGGCACTACTTGAAAACCAGCCGGCCCTCGACGTGGCTCTTGACGTTCTGGTGGTGCCTGAGATACTCTACCACAACATCCCGGTAGGAAGTCGTGACCACCCGGGGCATGCCCAGAGCCCCGAGTTCCTCCTTTGTCAGGTCGAACGCCCGGTCCGACTGATTGTAGTGATACTCCAGG
>JASFHU010000432.1:0-4875 GCA_050123055.1 Anaerolineae bacterium | reverse complement strand
TGACGACGGCCCCGTAGCGGTGGGCCATCTCAATCACGACCGGCGCGTCGATCACCTTGGTCATGGGATTGGTGACGACCTCAAAGTAAACGACCCTTGGCCGCTCGCGCTCCATCGTCCCCTCAAGCCGGTCCAGATCGGTAAAGTCCATCAGGACGCTGCGCCCGCCCAGGTGGGGAAAGATGTTCTCCACCATCGTGTAGACGCTGCCATAGACGTCACTGGAACAGAGGATCAGCTCGTCCTGGCCCGCGCCTGCCGCCAGCAGCGCCAGGTGGCTGGCGGCCATGCCGGAGGAGCAGACGTGGGTGACCTCGGCGCCCTCCAGGGTCGAGATCGCCCGCTCCAGGGTCGTGTTGGTCGGCGAGCCCCCACGGCTGTAGACGTAGCCCGGCTTCCGGTAGTAGACGCGATCGTCCAGGTCCTGGGCCGAGTCGTAGAAGAAGGTGGTAGAGTTGTGGATGGGCGTGCTGGAGGTCCAAAAGTATTGCTGCTCCCAGCGCTCCCCGGCGTGCAAACACTGGGTCTCCAGGTCCTTGTCCGCGTAGCGGGCATCGGCCCGGCGATGTTCGGAATGCATCGGTTTGTCAGTGTACTCCCACTTGGCCATGAGTCTCCCTCTATGAGATAAATTGGATATCGGCCAACTCCCGGCCAGCCCGCGCAGCGATCTCTTGCAGTTGCTGGTGGACCTCCTCGGGCAAGGGGTTGGGCTCGTAGGTATTGAGGATCTCGATCGCCTTGCGCGTCACAACCTGCTCGTAGGTCAAGCCTCCCTTCTTGGCCCAGGGATCTGGGCTGTCGCGATTCACATGCAGAGGCTGCCAGAACTCCTCCAAAAAGTGAGTTTTGGTGTGCTGTTGGGTCAAGTAATGGCCGCCCGGACCCACCTGGCGGATGACGTCCACCGCCATCTTTTCCCGAGTCAGGTCAAAGCCACGGACGATGCGCTTTACGTAGCTGATGATCTCGTTGCACATGACGATAGCCGCCACGTTGTTCAGTAGCCCCTGGCCCAGGTAACCCACATCGTGGATCAGATTTGCGCCATCCAGGGCGGCCATGAGCGTGCCAAAGGCGTGCTCCATGGAGGCCTGGGCGTCCAGGCATTGGGCGTCGCTGCCCACCGTGGACCAGATGGGCAAGCCATAGTAGTGAAAGATATCGGCAAAGGCCGAGTTGGTCAATCGGTAGTCGGGCGCGCCGTAACATACGGTGCCCTTCTTCATGTCGATGGGCGAGGCCACAAAGCCAGAGATGATGGGCGCCCCCCTGACCTTGACCTGGTGCAATACCACGCCGCTGAGCGCCTCGGCCGTGGCCTGCACGATGCCGCCAGCCAGCGTCACCGGCGTGCTGGCCCCCATCAGCGAGCCGGGGGTATAGTTGATCGGAATCCCATTCTCGGCACAGAAAAAGAGCTTGCGCACCGCATTGAAAGAGTGGACCAGCGGCGAGGTCGGCTCGGAGTAGTGGATCAAGAAGGGTCGCTCCCGGAGAGCCTCCTCTCCCCCGGCTACAGCGGCCGCCATCTCTACGATCACCGCCAGGTCCTCCTCTCCGCCCGCCGTGAAAAAGATCGGCTTGGTCGAGTTCTCCATCATGACCCTGGCACACTCGACATACATGGCGTTAGTGGGCACCTCGTTCGGCAGGCCGTAGGAGGCGATAAAGTCGATCTCCTGGCAATAGTCCGCCACCCGGGCGGCATTGATCACGTCCTGCAGACGCGTTGGCCGGGTCTCGCCCGTCTGCAGATCCTGGGTGATGATCAGATCGGTGCCCAGGCCAAAATGAATGTTGCGCCCCTCCAGGCGCATGGCCTCTTTTCCCTCCTGGCTGTAGATCGTGACGCGCGAGGGTGCGCTGTGAATGCACTCCTCTACCAGCCAGTGGGGCATCAGCACGATATTGCCATCCCTCACCCGGCAGCCGGCGTCCTTGAGCATCTCGATAGCTCCGTCGTGCAGCAGCCGCACGCCGACCGTCTCCAGCACCTCCAGGCTGGCGCCATGGACCTCTGTGATCTGCTCCTCGGTCAGCAGCCGGTAGCTGGGTACAACCTGAGTCTTGAATCCGCTATTCATCGTTTTTACACCTCCATAGTCTATAGACAATGTCCGGCAATTGCCTCACTTCTTTGTCAGTTCTGCTTCGCCCTCACGCTTTAGCCTTTGCAGCGCCTCCAGGACCTCACCGGACAGCGTCGGGACCTGATGGTCTGTGGCCAATTGTTGTGCTCGCTCGGCCACGCGCCGGCCCATATCCTTGGCACCGGCCATCTCCCAGACCGCGCGGTGCTCCCTCGTCATGAGGGCCGGCATCCACAGTTCCTTCCGCAGATGGCTGACGGTATGTCTCTCCTGCAAGTAGTGTCCACCGGGGCCGACCTCCTCGATCACACCGCGGGCCAGTGTATCGCTGTTCACCTCGATGCCCCGGATTAAGCGCCTGGTCATGCCGATCACTTCGTTGCCCATGACCAGCATCTCGGGAGAGCAGACCATGCCGCTGTCGATGTAGCCCACGTCGTGGATCAGATTCAGCCCGGCCAGGCCCTGAGCCAGGATGTGGAAGGCACTCTCGATGCCAGCCTGAGCATCGATGGACTTGGCATCGGTCGCGCCGGCCAGCCCCCAGGTGGGCAGCCCGAACGACTGGGCCACCTCAGCCTGAGCCGCCAGTCCCAGGCTCACCTCGGGTCCACCCAGGCTCAAGAGGGTTGAGCGCATGTCGAACACGCCCACGTTGCCACTCAAGCAGCAGGGGGCGCCCGCCCGCCGGAGCTGGACGATGACCAGGCACATCAGCGACTCGGCGATAGATTGGGCCACCGTTCCGGCCAGTGTCACCGGGCTGGTCGCGCCGATCTGGGCGCTGGGACCCGGGATTTGGGGCATGTTGAGATCGGCCGCGACGAACATCCGATCCACGACCTCGTCGGGAAACACGAGCGGCGAGATGGGCTCGGGATAGGCCATCAGGAAAGGTCGCTGCTGGAGGGCCTCCAGGCCACCGGCCACCTCGGCGGCCATCTCGTAGACCAGCTCGACGCCGCGGGCCGAGTAGCCGATAAAGACCACGGGCTTGGTGGTGTTGGTGACCACCGCCTCGAACTCGTGAACGTCCGCCGCCAGCGCCGGCACATCCTGAGAGGAACCCATGGGCATGACCCAGTCGATGTTGGTCAGCGCATCGGCCACCCTGGCGCCGAGGGCGATGTCGGCCACCCGCGTCTCGCGGATATCTCCGCTGAAGGCATCTCGGGTGTTGGGACTGGCGGTCGAGGTGCCATAGTAGCTCTTTCGCCCCTCCACCTCCAGCGCCCGGTTGCCGTCCCGGTCATAGATGGTGAAACCCTTGGGCGCGGTCCGGACGCACTCCTCGACGATGTGACGCGGCATCCAGACGCGCTCGCCCTTGATCACCGCGCCGGCCTTTTTGCAGAGCTCCAGTGCGCCCTGGTGATGCACCAGGCAGCCGGTCTTAGCCAGGACGTCAAAAGCGGCTTGCCTGATCTCCCAGATCTGATCGTCACTCAGTACCCGAAAGAATACCGATCGATTGTTTACAAACGACGACTGGATCATCGATCCCTCCCTCTATTTATGTATACCTCGACTCCGCCCGCTCGACGACGCGACTGGTACGTATGCTCATCACTCAGCTCCCTCCCCCCTCCTGCAACCCCGCTCGATGCAGGATGACATCGACAAACCTCTCAATGGGGTCAAAGCCGATAACCCTTGGTGCATCGGCCACAAAGTTGGAGAGGGGGTTGATGTCATAGTAGTACACCCGGCCGTCGGCCTCGTTGATCAGGTACTCCACGCTGCCCAGGTCGGCCTGCGAGGCGGACAGGATCCGCTTGACGTCCTCGATGACCGGCTCTGGCGGCGAGTGGGGCTCTACGGCCAGGTCCGGATCCTCCACGTTGCATCCGTCTGCCGGGCAGTAGTTAAAGCTGTCCTCCGAGATGGGCAGGCGGATCGCATACAGGTACTCCCCGGCCAGGATCTCGACCCGCACGATGGTGCCGCCTTTGGCTGGCAGATACTCCTGAACTAGCGCGGTGTGATCGATGCCCAGATCGAGCGCCCGGGTACCCACTGCCAATTCGAGCTCATCCGGGCTTTCGAACTTGAGGATACCGGCCCCGCTGCCGCCAACGTTGGGTTTGACCACGAGGGGGTATATGAGCCCGCCGGCGGCCTGCATCGCCTGGCCGGGATGGTGGATGACTCGCGCCCTGGGATAGGGCAGGCCAAGTCGCTCAAGGATGTCGAGCTGGAGCGCCTTGGAGGCACCCACAAGGTAGGCACCGTGGCCGTTGACCACGTCGGCCCCGATGCTCTCCAGGTAGGCCAGATACTGCAGGACAAACAGGACCACCCGGGGATGGCTGCCGCCGGAAGGATAGGCGCTGACGCGGTTGACGACCAGCGAGTAGGGACACTCGCGCAGCGCTGGGTCGTACCAGGCATCACCGACGTGGAGTTTTTTGAAAGGAACCCGCCGCCGGTCGAGCTCAGCGAAGAGCGGCTTGAACCATTCAGGGTGCTCGTAGAGAATAGCAATGGGTGTCTGGGTCATGGTCCCGGAGTCCAGGTGAGGAATCTGGCTAGCCACAGTCGCCGCCGCAACCGGCTCCAGATCTGAACTGCCTCTGCCTGCTCGCTGGCTCGCGGTTTGTGCAGGCTGTAGAGGGTTCGAGCACACAGATCGGTCAGCCAGCGAATCTCGTCCATGGCGGCAAGTAGATGCCGGCCCCCACGATGACCCAGCGCCAGCTCCTTCAACTGAACCATCAGAGTAGTCGCAAACTCGTGGGGGGTGTCGCCCTCCCGGGAGCCCGCTCCGAGCCGCTGCGCGTGG
>JASFHU010000431.1:0-4902 GCA_050123055.1 Anaerolineae bacterium | reverse complement strand
TCTGTCCCACCATCGTACAGCTCCACCAGACCTTCAAGCTCTGGCGCAAGCTCACCTACGTATGCCGCTCCGCGTTGTCCAAGCATAAGCCGCATCACCATCCTACCGATCGCGTACCGGAACGGCATCGCCATTCTCGCCATGCCCTTGGCCGTCAATGCGGTTATCTCCTGGATCATCTCTTTGTCCTGGACAACGACAAACTCGGTACTCTGTTCGTTATGTCCGCTGGGTCCGAATCGGGCGACGTCCAGCACCTTCTCGAGTACTTCTCTTTCAACCGGCTTGTCCTTGAATGTGCGCTTTGATCGACGACTACGAATCAGCTCCCGTACCTGATCGTAGGTGGGAACAACCTCGGGCCTGATGGCAGTAACCGTGCCCTCTGGGAAATAACTGTGTGACAGTGCTCCCCGGGGGCAGATGGCCACGCAGTGTCCGCAGCTTTGGCATCTTTCCAGTCCAGCGCCATCGATCTTGGGGAAGGTGCGCTTCTCTTCTTGCTGAAGAATGGCAACCGGGCACGCCATCGCGCAAAGGCCGCATTTCCCACACAGCTCTACATCATGTCTGAGTTCAACCATGCTCACTCCTCCTTGTGATCTTTGAGAATCCGCTTTGAATCGTACCGACTATCAGGGCTGTAGCAAAGTCGCTTGACAGACACCAGACCGCCGTGCTCGGAGCCCGTCTCGGGGCGACAGGCGCTGCCAGGAGTGCAGACCGCCCCTGAGACGGGGGCTGTGAGCCGAAGACAAGGTAGGTACGACGTCCATATCATACCACAGGCGGACGGTCCTGGCAATCCGGCACGGCCAGTTTCTGCAGGTCGGAGGATCGACTAGGCAAAGCGCGGGAGCAATCTGAGCGAATTGCCGCGCTCGACCGACTCGATCTCCGATTGGTCGAGATCCTCAAAGGCGCGCAGTTCCGCCTGCTGGCGGGCGAACGCCCCTGGCGAGGTCCAGGGATAGTTCGAGCCCATCAGAATGCGGGTGGATTTCGTATGCCCGTAGAGCGCCCGCCAGGCGATCGGATCGGTCGAGGCGGTGAGATCGTAATTCATGCGCTGCATGGTGCGCACACGCTGGAAGAAATGGATCATCGTCTTCAGAAAGCTGCCCATGACATCTATCCCCACCACCGTCACCCGCGAGGCGATGAAGGGGATGGTCCCTCCCCCGTAGGCCAGGATGTAGCGGATGCGTCGGTAATGCTCGATGGCCCCCGACTCGGTCAGGGAAGCTAGCGCCCGGGTAACCTCATGGGGGAATTCCACGAAATCGTTGAATCCCGGGCCGGGGGGTTGGTTGGGGTGCAGGAAGACGATCGCTTTGCGCCGGTTGAGCTCGGCAAGAAGCGCATCGAACTCCGGGTGCCCGAGATAGCGGCCGCGGACGTTGGAGAGGAGCATCACCCCATCGAGGTTGAGTGTATCGAGGGCATAGGCGATCTCGCCCATCGCCGCCTGGGCGTCCAGCAGGGGCAGCGAAGCAAAGGCACCAAAGCGGCCCGGGAACCGGGCGACCAGACCGGCCGCGTATTCATTGCACTGCCGGGCCAGCGCGACCGGATCCGGTGCCCCACTGAAGGATGCGGCCGGATCCGGTGCCCCGCTGAAGGATGCGGCCGGATCCGGCGCCCCGCTGAAGGATGCGGCCGGATCCGATGCCCCGCTGAAGGATGCTCCCGGCAAGGATAGCGAGACGATGGCCGTTTCGATCCCCGACGCGTCCATCATGGCCAGCGATTTCTCGGCTGACCAGGCCACGGCCTCTGCCTTTGCGGCGGCCGGATGTCCAGACTCAGCCAGGACATCCACAAAGGCGGGAGGCAGATAGTGGTGGTGGATGTCGATTCCACGCGCCGTAGAGTGTATTGAAGGTGTGCCAGAACCCATCATTAGAGTACCTCCAATAGGCGAGGGAACAGACGCAGCGTATTCTCCCGCTCAACGCCCAAACGCTCCGCCTCATCAAAGCCCTTGTAGCGCATCAGCTCGCGCATCTTCAGCGATTGGTACTTGGCCGGGAGGATCGCATGGTCGGTCCCAAAAACAATGTGTGCGGGGCCAACAAAGTCCTGCAGTGTCCGCAGGCCGTTATGGCCATTTGCCGTCATCGAATCGTAGTATTGGCGCTGCAGGAGGCCCATCGCCTTGCCTGCCTCGTCACTGTCCGGCTCCGGGTCGATCAGGCCCGGGTCTGGCCCACCCTCTCCCTGGATCCACGTTCTGCCGCGAACCATCCGCTGTGCCAGGTAGGGCGTGATCCCGCCGCAGTGGGAAAAGATGAATCTCAAGTTCGGATAGCGTTCGAACACCCCGCCAAAGAGCAAGCTCATCGCCGCACGGACGGTCTCCATCGCGGTATCGATGGGATATCTGATCGAGTCAGGGATACCCTGGTCCGGCGGATCGCTGGGGTGGATGTAGACGACGGTGGAACGGCGGTTCAATTCGGCGAACAGCTCGTCGTTCTCCGCATCCCCCACATAGTGCCCCTCCACGTTCGAGGCCATGACTATTCCATCCAGCAAGAGCGTATCCAGGGCATAGGTAGCTTCTTCTAGCGCACCATCTACATCGGGCAGGGGCAGGGAAGCAAAGGCTCCGAACCGGGTTGGATGCTCGCTCCGCATGGAGGCCAGGAACTCGTTGCATTGCCGGGCCAGGCCGCGGCCAAAGGCATCACGCTCATGGTAGAGCATGGGGATGGAAGCCATCCCCACGGCGATCTTGATCCTATCCATCACCTCGAGATGCGCATCGAGCGACCAATCGGGCAAGCGCACGCCAAAGATGGTCCGCCTGCCTATCCTTTCCAGGGCTGCGAGGTAGAACTCGGGCAAAACGTGATGGTGTACGTCGATGCGATAGGGCTCCCTGGTATTGACCTGCTGGTTGGCTTTCATAGACATCAATCCTCCGCAATCGGGCCGGCGCCAGTCTCGACAAGTCCAGCTTCCCGATGGTGAGCCGACAGGGCGCCGTAATGAAAGAGCTTGAAAACATCCCCGGCCAGCGTTTCAGCATCCTCGTACAGGCCACGAATGCCAGGGTCGTGCTGCATGCTGTTGAGCAGGGTAAAGGCGGCCATCAGAACCTCGGGCCGGACGTCGGCCCGGACGTCCCCCTGCTCCTGGCCCCGGACCAGGAAGCGCATCACCCGCTGCAACGCGTAGCCCAGATCGATCTCCAGCGGGATCAGGTCTTCCAGGAACTCGGGTCCCGGGCGGGCCGAGATCGCCTGTTTCACGGCCAGGATCTGGCTCATCTTTTCCGCGAACGGCACCTCCGCCTCTTCAATCTCATCGATCCGCCGCAGGGCCTCCTCGATCCACAGCTCGACGATCCGCCGCGCCAGCGCCGCCTTGTTCTCAAAGTACTTGTAGAAGGTCGGTTTGCTGACGTCCGCCTGCCGGCAGATCTCTTCCACCGTGACGCGGCGCATGCCATGCTTGACAAAAAGGGCCTCGCCTACCTCGATGATTTGATCACGTTTTTGGGTCATGTTTGGCTACCTGGTGAAACTTACGAACTAGCATAGTATTAACGATTTTCGTTCATTATACCATATTTCGTAAGCTTTGTCAAGGGCATGCCAAAGGGGTATCGTTCATGGGTACGGGTACAGACCTGACAGGTTTTCCGATGAACTCCGGTTCGCCCTGTCAGGTCTATTGCACGGTTTTGCGCATACTCGAGAGGAGGTGTCGTGTTTATGACAACTTGCTGCCAGGTTGTTCGGGGGATATCGGATGAAAAGTGCCGATCATTCCTTTACACAACGAAACCCCATGTACGCCGCACTGAACTGTTTTGACCTCGGCCACACCGCCCCATCATAAACAATGATGTAGGCCCGGTCTGCATCTACTTCCGTCGCCGTCCACCAGTAGATCACCTGGGAGTACACATTCCACAGCGGAGACTCTTTGTCGGGCGTCGTCTCGTAGGTGGCCTCGGCCGCTCCGGCGTCCCACCCCCCCCTGCTGTTCTGGCCGTGGCGAGCCATGGAACGCACGGCTTCATCCACCGTTGGCAAGCGCCAGATGTGCTGCGGCTCAGGGGCACTTGTCAGGCCATCCTGGCTGAGCTGTTCGCACACCCGCTGGGCCTCATACCAGTTTGCCCCTGTGCGCGGCCAGCCTGGGCCATCGGGAGCCCAGGTCAGATCCACCCCGTTCCCGGGCACCAGCCGGGCTTCGAGGACTCTATCATCTACCCGCTGCGACACACGGAGGACCGGTTCTATGCCGGAGATGATGAGCGTCAGTATTGGCAGCCCGATGACCAGGTAGATGGCCAACTTGCGGGGTTGGGGACGGCCGTACCAATAAAGCGCGCCCAGCCCGATCAGCGGCACCACGAGGACAAGCGTGATGGGATTGGTCAATCCTCGGAAGAACCAGACGGCGAGCAGGGCCAGGATCCCATGCAGGGCAGCGCCGATCCGCGGCCAGCAGACCGAAATAAGCGTGACGGCCAGAAAGATCAGCATCGGGCTGAGGTACTGGACGAACATCAGGCCCAGGTTCGACAGCAACGACTCGTGGTACCAACCTTCGTGAAAGTTCTCGACGATGCCCCAAAACGCCCAGAAGCAGGTGACGACGGTGGAAAGCCCCACCGCCAGCCACCCCACGATCTGGCGCCTGTCGAGGTGCTTCATGCTGCTCCTTCCTTGCGGTCCAACCAGAGGCGTGCCTGCCTCACATCATGTACCTTCCTTGAAAATGGCCCGCACTTGTGATACTGTTGGTTTATTAACAAAGGGAGCCCGAGACTGTTGACCGGTCCCCTGCTCGGCGCGGATCACAATTTCTGTTCATTTCTGCTCGACCAAAGCGCTGGACTGTGGTCCAGCGCGAGCAAGGATGGGTCAGCCCTGGTCGATTATG
>JASFHU010000430.1:0-4904 GCA_050123055.1 Anaerolineae bacterium | reverse complement strand
GGCAAGTATCGCGATCCGCTGGAGGTGGCCCGCGAAAGGGTCAAGTGGATCCTGGACAACCACCAGCCCGAGCCGCTGGAGAAAGCCCAGCAGACCGAGCTGGCCAAGATCCTGGCCGCGGCCGACGAGGAGCTAGGGTAGGATCAGGACTGAGGTTCAGGTTCAGGTTGAGATTACGGCCTCAACCTGAACCTGAACCCTAACCTTAGCCTCAATCCTCAAAAGGCATAACTGTGATGTCGCTAGCACTCAAGCCCGTACTCACCCGCCACGAGATCGATCAGCTCCATGACCGCAGCCTGACGCTGCTGGAGGAGGTGGGCATCGACTACAAGACTCCGCACGCCCTCCAGATCCTGGAAGAGAACGGCTGCCGGGTGGACTATGAGCGCACCTGGGCTAGCCTGCCGCGTGACCTGGTCGAGTGGGCGTTGGCCCAGGCGCCGCGGGTGGTCCGCCTGCGCGCCCGCGACCCGGCCCGCGACGTGATCCTCGACGGCCGCCGTCCGCACCACACCACCGATAGCCAGGGCACCGAGGCACTTGACCTGGAGACTGGCCAGCGGCACGACTCGACAGAAGAGGATCTGCGGCGAGGGCTACTCTTTGCCGACGCGCTGGACCAGATCGAGATCGTGAACGTCATGGTCGCGGCCGGCGATGTGCCGGGCCATTTGCGCACCGTGCGCCACTTTGCCCTGGCTTTCAGCCAGACCAGCAAGCACGTGCGGACCGGTGTGCTCAACGCGCAAGAGGTGCCATTTCTCGTCGACATGGTCAAGGCCGTCACCGCCAGCGACGAATTCCGGCCCATCTTTTCGGTGGTGGACTGCACTATCTCGCCCCTGATGCACGACGGGCCGATGACCGAAGCCTGCATCGAGCTGGCCCGGCTGGGGGTGCCCATCATGGTCTACCCCATGCCCCTGGCGGGGGGCACCTCGCCGGTGGCCCTGGGTGGCACAGCTCTGCTGCACAACGTCGAGTTTCTCAGCGGCCTGGTGCTCTTTCAGTGCGTCAATCCTGGCACGCCCATCATCTATGGCTCGGGGGCCTCGCAACTGGACATGCACACGGGACGGTATGGGGGCAGTGTCGATGGGCATGCTATGCGCCTGGCGTTGTGCGATATGGCGCGCTTTTACAACTTACCGGTGAACCTGTGGGGGCTGTCCACGGTGTCGGAAACGCTGGATGCGCTCTACGGCTACGAAGCCACAACCCAGGGGCTGCTGGCAACCCTGGCCGGCGTGGACGAGATCTATAGTATGGGTTTGCTCGGCAGCGCCCAGATCCTGTCACTGGACAAGATGGTGCTCGACAACCACCTGGCTCGCCAGATCGAGATCATGGCCCGGCCCTTCCTGGTGGACGAGGACCATCTTCAGGCCGGGTTGATCGAACGGGTGGGCATCGGCGGACACTTTTTGGGCCAGCGCGAAACCCGGGCCTATACCCGGAGCGAGTACGTACCCTCCTGGCCGCCGGCAGGCACCGAACTGCTGGACCTGGTCCATGAAGAGGCGTTGGAAATTCTGCACCACCACCAGCCACCTCCGCTGCCGGAAGGCGCCGCCGACAAGATCGAGGCCATCCTGGCCGCAGCGGATGAGGCATTGGCCCAGGCATAAGGTGAACTGAGAATTGGCACTGTGATGCCCGACGAACTGTATCACCGTGAGCTAGAACACGTGCATGCCATTCAGCAGTGGCGACGAGATCGAGCGGGCTAGGCTGAGAGACGGCTATGTATTCTGAGACTCCTGATATCTTACCGTTCACGTCGCCTCTCAAGACTGAACTGCTGATGCAGGCACAGCTAGAGACCCTCAAAGGAGGGACCTTGCGTCTGCTGGATGAGGTGGGCGTTCAGTTTCCATCCCGGAGAGCGCTAGAGATCTTTGCTGACCACGGCGCCCAGGTAGACTGGGAGACCGAGAGCGTCCGCATCCCGCCGGATTTGGTGCGAAAGGCAATGTCCATAGCGCCGCGTTCCTTCGTCCTTGGCGGGCGGGAGGAGCGCTTTGACCTGCTGCTGGATGGGAGCTGCTCCTACCTGTGTACCGATGGGACCGGCGTCCACGTGGTTGACCCGGAGACGCGAGAGATGCGGGCCTCGTGCAAAGAGGATGTAGCGCGGATGGCGCGGGTGTGCGATGCTTTGCCCCTGATCAGCTTTTATTGGCCGATGGTCAGCGCACAGGACTATGGGCACACAGCGCCACTGCACCAATGTCATGCCGGGCTGACGAATACCCTCAAGCATGTGCGCGGAGGAATGACGGTACCCCCGCAGCTAGCGCCTTACGTCGTGGAAATGGCTATGGCCGTTGCCGGAAGCGCCGAGGCACTCCGGAAACGGCCTCCTATCTGCGCCAACATCTGCACCATCGCCCCGCTGGCGCAGGATGGCCACGGCATCGAGACGGCGCTGGTTTATGCAGAGGCAGGCATCCCGACCAGCTTTATGGCCATGCCGACGATGGGGTCTACAGCGCCAGCCACCCCCTTGGGTGCATTGGTCGTCGGTGACGCCGAGGTAGTGAGCGGGATGGTACTGCTTCAGTTGGCCTATCCCGGCGCACCGGTGTTCCACTCCATCCTGGTGTCGCTGATGGAAGCGCACACTGGCGGCTACGTCAGCACGGTACCGGTGTTCTGGTCGATGATGGCGGCGCAGTTGGCCCACGCCTGGAAGATACCCAGCCTGGGAGGGGCCAGGGTGAGTGGTGATGCCCTCGCTATCGGCTGGCAGTCGGGCGGGGAGGCCGGGTTTGGATCGGCTTTGATCCCGATGTGCGGTAGCGAGGTCACGGGCCTGCTAGGCTTGTTAGGAAGCGCCATGATCCTATACCCCGAGCAGATGATCCTCGACTATGAGATTTGCCGGTTCGCTTACGATGTGTTGCATGGGTTCGAGTTCGACGAGGCGGACATGGCGCTGGATGTGATCAAGGACGTAGGGCCGCGCGGCCATTTCCTGGCGCAAAAGCACACCCGCAAGCACATCCGCGATTTTCGACTGTCTCCGCTGCTGCGACAGAAGGGTGCCGATGGCAACCTGCGCGACCCGCGCGAGGTGGCTCTGGAAGAGTTCAAGCGGCTCGACGAGGCACACCGTCCCCGACCTCTCCCGCGGGAGGCGTTGGCTGAACTGGACCGCATCCTGGCGGCAGCCGAGCGTGAGGCAGAGAGAATAAGGTAGGAGTTGCTGTGTGACTGAGCCGTCAACATGCTTGATATGAAGCCAATTCGATTCAAGTCCCACCAGGGGGTGTTGAGCGCCGAAGAGCTAGCGACCATCCAGTCGGCCACGCTACACGTTCTGGAGCAGGAGGGTGTGTGCTTCCCTTCCGAAAAGGCTCTGCGCATCTTTGCCGACCACGGAGCACAGGTTGATGCGGAAGGGCAAGTCGTGCGCCTGCCGCCGGACCTGATCACAGAGGCAATGAGTCACGCGCCGCGCTCTTATACGTTGGCCGGACGGGCAGAAGGCGCCGACTTGTTCCTCGACGGCACGGCTAGCTATTTCGGGACGGATGGGACCGGGACGTTGACGGTTGATTTCGAGACGGGGGAGCAACGTCCCTCGTGCAAGGATGATGTCGCCAAGATGGCACGGGTGGCGGATCATCTTTCCTCGATTGCCTTCTACTGGCCCATGGTCAGCGCGCAGGATACTGGTCGTCTGGCTCCTTTGCACGAGATCGATGCCAGTTTCAACAACACCGCCAAGCATGTCCAGACTGTGACCGTCATGGGCGAGCGGATGGCGCGCTATGCACTCCGCATGGCCGAGGTGGTCGCTGGCGGCCGGGATTCATTGCGCGTCAAGCCGCCGCTCTCCAGCCTGGTCTGTACGATTGCCCCCCTGGCGCAGGACGAGCACGGCATTGAAGGGGCGATGGCCTTTGCCGAAGCCGGTGTGCCGGTGGGCTTTATGTCCATGCCGACCCTCGGTTCCACGGCGCCGGCGACGGTGGGCGGGGCGTTGACCGTAGGCAACGCTGAACTGGTCAGTGCGATGGTCTTGATGCAATTGGTCGCTCCCGGCGCTCCGGTCTTTTACTCGCTCTGCGCTTCGGTACTGGACCCGCGCACGGGGGGCTATATCGTCGGCATCCCAGAAAAGTACTTGTGCAATGTAGCCGGGGTACAGTTGGCTCACGATTGGGGCGTCCCCACGCTGGCCGGAGCGTTCGCCATGGACTGTCCCGAGCCAAACACCTGGCAGCTAGGGCGGGACAGCGTCTACACTGCCTTGATGGTAGCCCAGGCGGGCGCGGACTTGGCCGAAGGGCTGGGGATGATCAGGGCCTCAACGCTGCTGGTACCCGAGCAGATCATGTTTGACGACGAGGTTTATCATACCCACCGTGTCCTGGCTGAAGGTGTGGGCGTTGACGCCGACAGCCTGGCCGTAGACGTCATCGCCGACGTTGGCCCACGCGGACATTTCCTGGCCCAGAGGCACACGCGGCGGTGGGTGAGGGAGATATGGATCCCAGAGTTGACCCATCCGCGGCCGCCCAGAGACGGTAGGCCATTGCCTGACGTTCGAGAGCGGGCACGGGCCAAGCTGGAGCGGGTTCTGGCCGAGCACGAGCCAGAGCCGCTGGAGGAGGCGGTGCAGGCCGAGTTGCGAGCCATCCTGGTTGCGGCGGAACGGGAGGTGGACACCTAGCAGTGAAACTCGAAAGTGGGTTGGATCATGAAGGAGATCGATCGCGGGCGATTGAGATATTGACTAGCATCACAAGTCTTCCGCGAATGCTATAGAGGCGATCGTTCGTTAGGAGAAGAGATGGAACCATATTCCGAGACACCAGACATTCTTCCTTTTCCCACATCGTTCAGGAGCGAACTGCTGACGCGGCCAGAGCTTGAGACGCTGAAGGTCGGTA
>JASFHU010000429.1:0-4916 GCA_050123055.1 Anaerolineae bacterium | reverse complement strand
CAACTCCTCGTACCCGGCATCCTCCGCGATGGTTGGCCTTTCTCCCCCTTCGCTGATCAGGATGTACTTGCCAATGGTCGGTAGACGAGGCCGGATCTGCTCCACCAGGGGCAGAAAATCCTGGTGGAAGATGAGTACTTTGTCCTCGGCGTGGGCCATGGTGTAGATCAGGTTCTCCGGAGACAGACGCGGGTTGATGGTGTGCAGGACTGCGCCGATGCCCGGGACGCCAAAGTAGATCTCCAGGTAGCGGTGGCTATCCCACTCGATGACACCGACCTTGGTCCCGTCCCCGACCCCCAGCGACTGTAGCGCGGAGCCCAGGGCAAGCACCCGCCGATACAGCTCGCGGTAGGTGTAGCGCATCCGGTCCCGGTAGACGATCTCCTGGCCGGGCGCCCATGCTACGCCATGCTCGAGCAGATGCTTGAGCAGGAGCTGATAATCATAAGCCAGCATTGCTGTCGCCCTTCTGAATACGGCAAATTCAGTCGAAACAAGTCTTGCTCGCCTGGCGTATCCTTCGACAGGCTCAGGATGCCCGTGGAATGAGCAGCACTCGAGTCGAAAGAATTAGCGCTTTGGTTTCTGAGGTTCGGGGACCTCTTCCTCGATGGCCATAATCTGCCGCGCATAGTCCACATACTCTTCCATCGGCGTCGTGAAACGGACGACCAACTTGGCGCCGTCGGGCGAGCCGCCGCCGTGCATGCAGCCCGGGATCCCGGCGCCCACCGTCAGCCACTCTGACAGGCGGGCCGCCTTGAAGCGGGTCTCGGCCGAGGGCTCGCCGGCCTTCAGATAACGCTGCAGCAGGTGCCCGTACTCGGGATGGGCGAGATCCTTGTAGGAGGGCATGCAGCCCGTCTCTACCACACCGCCGCCGATCTCCTGGGTCAGGCGCTTGACCTCGTAGGGCAGGGTCGCGACCATCACCTTGTTGGTATGGGCCGTAAGGGGATCGGCAAACCACGATCCCGACGGGTGTTGGGTGCCCATGGCGCAGGCGCCCACACCCAGTCCATAGGTCACCTGATTATTGACCGACATGTCCACCAGTTTGCCCATAAAGGTCTTGGCCGACAGCCCGTTCGCCCGGGCCATCAAGATGGAGGCGCCGATCATGGCGTCGCCCTGGCCCGAGACACAGGCGCCGATGCAGGCCCGATAGTTGGCGGTAAAGTACTGGATGAACTTGGCCGTGTACTTCCACTCTTTGCACATAAAGACCCGCTCGTGGGGCACGAACACATCCTCGAACAACAGCCAGCCCTGGGTGATCCCGGTGTTCGGAACCTCGCCTTCGGCGGTTTGCTCCATCTCCCGCCGGTCGCTGGGGTGTGTAGCTTCGACGATGGTCAGGCCTGCGATGTCCTTGGGGACCACACAGGCCAGGGCATAGTCCTGATCTGCCTCGCCATAGATGCCGCCCGGAAGCAAAAAGATCTCCTGCGAGGCGGCGGTGGCACAGATCAAGACCTTGGCCCCGCGAATCACGATGCCATTATCCCGGACCTCCACGATGCGGAGATTGGCGTCCGGGTCGGGTTGCTGTGAAGGCTTGAGGCTGCGATTGCCCTTGGGGTCGGTCAGGGCCCCGGCCGCGGTCAGGCCCTGGCTCTGGGCCATGAGGATCCAGTCCTTCAACCTCGCCTGGTAGTTGGTGCCACATTCGGCGTCTATCTCTGCGGTTACCGCCCACAGGACATTCTGGGCGTTCCAGCCCACGCACACCCCACCGGTACAGCTTCCGGTGCGCCGGTAATTCTGGCGCTTGATCTTCATGTTGGCGATGAGATCGTCCGAACTCTGCATCATCGAGTTCCAGCGCAGGATCTTTTCTCCGCTAAAGGTAGAGGTCGTCGTGTAGAGGTCCGCCAATTCAGGATCGTTGGCCGCGTCAAAGGCGCGGGCGTGGCTTTCGATGGTCCGTCTCGTGGCCGGGTGAGTCGTGATGTCCTCGATAAGCTCGCCAAACTTGTAGACGTTTGGGCGCATGGCCCGCATCGCCGCCAAATAATCCTCTCTCGTCTTGATCGCCATGTTCAAAGTCCTTTCCATTACAGCAAGTTTTCACGCACCACGTAACACGCACCCCGCGTCACTTTGCCCTATTGTGTTCGCCGAAGGCCGCAAGGGGCCACCGCTGAGTGGTCTCCGACCGAGGCGGGACTGGGCTCGGTCAGGAGACCTTCGCCCAACATCCTACATGGCCTTTGACAAGGCAGTTGGTATAACACGTAGCACGTACCCCTCCTCATGCCACCCGATATTCCTCCAGCCTTTCGATCAGCGCCGGCACAAACTCGCGGCAATCATCCACGATGCCGAAATCCACCTGCTCAAAGATGGGCGCTTTCTCGTCGCTGTTGATGGCCACCATCACCCGGGCATCGGTGATGCCGACCATGTGTTGCTGTTCCCCCGACAACCCAATGCCGATATAAAAGTCTGGGCTGACCATCTGCCCGCTCTGGCCGATCATCGTCTCCAGTTCGATCCAACCCTCGTCCACGGCCGGGCGGGTGGACCCCAGCCCGGCGTTCAGCACCGCTGCCAGCTCGGCGATCTGCTGCCACCCCTCCGGGTCCCCGGCGCCCATGCCGCCAGCGACCACGATGGCTGCCGATCCCAGGGGGACCCCCTCGGGCTCCTGGCGGACGATCTCCAGCGTCTCGACGCGGCCGGGTGGCTCATCCGGAACGGCCAGCGGCAGGATCTCGCCCCGCCGGGAGTCATCCAGAGCGGGTGTGGCAAAGACCCCCTTGGCGACGGTTGCCATCTGCGGGCGCCGCTCGGGGCAGATGATGGAGATCAGCCCGCCATAGGCCGGGATCCGCTGCTCCAAGATCCCGTTCTCGTCGAGGACCAGGTCTATGCAGTGGGCAGTGAGGCCGGTCTCCAACCGGGCTGCTACCAGCGGCGCCAGCTCCCGGCCCATGGGTGTCGAACCCAAGAGCAGGATGTTGGGCTGGTGCTCGCGGGCCAGGTGCACGGCGATCTGGGTGTAGGCTTCGGGCTGGTAGATGGCCAACCGAGGCGCATCGCCAGCGTAAACGAGGTCAGCGCCCGCCGCGATGAGGTGCCCGGCCGCCTCCCCGACCCCCTCTCCCAGCAGGATGGCGCCCACGTGCGTCTCCAGTTGGTCGGCCAACTGGCGCGCCCGCCCCACGAGCTGGAGCGATACCGTCAGGATCCGACCGTCAATCTGTTCTGCGATGACCCACACCGGGCCGGGTGAACGTGCCATGGTCCCAAGTCCTGTCCTAAAGACGCAGATTCTCGAAAATGCCCGCGGCGCCCATCCCACCGCCGATGCACATGGTCACCAGGCCGTAGCGGTGTCCCTGGCGCAGCATCTCGTGGACGATCTGAACCGTCAGCTTGGCGCCGGTGCAGCCCAGCGGGTGGCCCAGGGCGATGGCCCCACCGTTCACGTTGAGCTTGCCGGTATCCAGATCCAGCTCGCGAATGACGGCCAGCGACTGGGCGGCAAACGCCTCGTTCAGCTCAATGATGTCCATGTCCGCGAGGTCCAGGCCCGTCAGCTTGAGCACCTTGGGGATGGCGTCGACAGGTCCAATGCCCATCACCTCTGGCCGCACCCCGGCGACGGCGTAGCCCAGGAAGCGGGCTACCGGCTCCAGTCCGAGCGACTCGGCCCTCTCCCGCTCCATCACCAGCACCGCCGCTGCGCCGTCGCTCATCTGGGACGAATTGCCGGCAGTGACCGTCCCGTCCTCCCGGAAGGCCGGCTTGAGGGTGGCTATCTTTTCCACCGTGGTGCCGCGTCGCGGTCCCTCATCGGTATCAAAGACCACCGTCTGCTGGCCCTCCTCGGTCTCGACCTCGACCTGCAGCGGCACGATCTCGTCCTTGAATCTGCCGGCGTCGATGGCGGCCAGGGCCTTCATGTGACTTTGATAGCCAAACTGGTCCTGGTCGCTGCGGCTGATGCCGAAGTCCTGCGCAACCTGCTCGGCCGTCATGCCCATGGTCATGTAGGCCTGGGGATAGTTCTCCATCAACCAGGGGTTGGGCGAGTACTTACCTCCGCCGATGGGCACCATGCTCATCGACTCGGTGCCCCCGGCGATGATGCACTCGCTGGCCCCGATCATGATCCGCTCGGCGGCCAGCGCGATGGCCTGCAAGCCCGACGCGCAGAAGCGGTTGACCGTCTGTCCCGGCACCGAGGTGGGCAGACCGGCGCGCAGGACGGCGATGCGGCCCACATTCATCCCCTGCTCCGCCTCGGGGAAGGAACAGCCCAGGATCACATCCTCCACCATTCCTGGCTCGACGGCCCCGGCCCGGCGCAGGACCTTGCCTACGACGGTGGCGGCCATCTCGTCCGGCCGGTGATTGACCAGGGTGCCCCGATTGGCGCGGCCGACCGCCGTCCGGGCCGCGGATACAATGACAGCTTGCTTCATTTCCTGAGTTCCTCCTCGCGCTTCATGCTATGGTCAGTAGACCGCAATGGCTCGCCGTGGATCGCCAGATCCACTGCAGTTCTGCCGGATCTGGCGATCCGGCAGGAGCAAACTGCGGTGTACTGATAGTGCCCTATAGAACACCTGCCTCTACCAATTCCTGGGTCAGGCGCTCGACCTTTTCTTCCCGTGTGCCGGTGATGAACTCCACCTGGCGTTTTCTCTCCTGCACGGTCATCTCTGACACGATGGTCGGCGACCCTTTCAGCCCCACCTGTTCCTCCTCCAGGCCCAGGTCGGAGAGCCCCCACTGGTGGATCTCTTTTTTCCGGGCCTTGACAATGCCCGAGAAGCTGAGCGCTCGCGGCACGTTCAAGTCCCGGGTCACCGTCAGGACGGCGGGGAGATCGACCCGTACCAACCGGTAGCCGTTCTCAACACTGGCTTTGATCTGCCACTGCCTGCCGTCCGATGCCACGA
>JASFHU010000428.1:0-4922 GCA_050123055.1 Anaerolineae bacterium | reverse complement strand
TTTCAAAATGGTCGTTGTATTCAGCCTGGGCGCCCAGGGCCCCCAGCGCAAGCAGGTGGGTGTCGATGCGCCTCCGGCCGATGCGGTCACCGCCGGGCAGGGTGAGTTGGATCCGGCCTGCACGGGCCAACATGGGACCCAGCAAGGTGAGTGAGCCGCGTATCTCGCTGAAGAGTCTCGGATCGGGGCAGGTGCTACGGATTTCGGCAGCATGGATGGTCACCGAATGGTTGTCGTGATGTTGTACCTCTGCGCCCAGATCTTCCAGCAACGTGATCATGGTCCGCACGTCGCCGATGTTGGGCAAGTTGTGTAGGGTGACCGGTTTGTCGGTCAACAGAGTCGCAGCCAGGATGGGAAGAGCTGCATTTTTGTTGCCGCTGGGGATGATGGTCCCGTTAAGGGGAATCCCCCCTTGAATCACAAATCGTTCCATGGGCTTACTCCTCATATTGGCTTGGATGAGATGGCTGGGGTTGGATACCTGGTTGGGGCAAGAGTGCTTCCTTGATGAGCTTCAAGCTCTCCTGGAACCACTCTGCAAATTCTGGATCGGAGGCATGGGCGGCTTGGTCAAGGCGATCGTAAATGGCCGCCCAATCCGGCTCCAAATCGTAAACGAAATGCCCTGGCTCGATCTCTTCCGCCGCGATGGTGGCCAACTGTTGTTTGACCAGCATGTCGATGGTGGCATCCAGTATCTCCTCGTCGGGCGGGATGGCGGGGTCGAAACGCAGTTCCTCATGGGCCAACAATCGCCCGGCTAGATAGATCGTGGCGGCATGGATGACCAGTGCCTCGGCCAGCAACTGGGATTGGTGGCGCTCTTTCTCCAGGGCAGCTATCTCCTGGTCCAGTTGTTCCAGTTGTGCTTGCCAGCGCTCCGACATGCGCGTCAGTACCTGCTCGCCCCAATGCAGGTTGAATGTCCGGTCCAGCAGCCCCAAGGTAATGCCCAGGGATCGCAGCAGGACGAGCTGGGTCTGATCCCAAAGAGAGAGTTGCGCTGGCTTCACAGCTCACCTTCTATCCGTACCACATCGCCTACGTCCATGCCCAGCGCTTGGGCGGCATTTCCATTGCGGACAGCGATCTCCAGATGTCCACTGCTGCCAACGTAGGCCACCAGCTCACCTTCCTCCACGTCGCCAAAGGTGTTGCTCAACGCCTCAATGCGGCGTCCTCTGACTGCGACAGAGATGGAGGAACCGGCTTTGGCAGGTTTTACGTTCGTAATCAAGTTGCCAAAGTGATCGACGTGCAAGATTGTGCCTTCCCACTGACCATCAGGCAGTGGCTGCGGTCCGAGCATGGTCAGGGAGACCAGTTCGGTAAGAGGGATAGGCTCGCCCATCTGGCTTGGATCCGTGCCGCGGGCCAGGTGTGCTGCAGCCGGGGCAAAGATATCGCGGCCATGGAACGTAGCGCTAATCCGGGCCAATCGGTAGCGCGTCTCTGTCAGGTGGATGGCGCGCCGGGCGGGCTCCTGGCTGAGCACCAGGTCAAGGACGCCGTTGTCGGGGACGACATAGAGGGCCCGTTCCGTCTGGACCGCCACGGGGCGGCGTCCGGTGCCCACGCCGGGATCCACCACCACCAGATGCACCGTACCCGCCGGAAAGTAAGGCCCTGCTGTGGATAGCACATAGGCAGCCTGTTGCACAGACTGGGGGCGGATGTCATGGGAGATGTCTACCAGTACCGCTTCAGGGCAGATGCCCAGGATGACGCCCTTCATCGTGCCAACGTAGCTATCGGTCTGGCCGAAATCGGTGGTCAGAGTGATTATGGGTCGGGACATGCTTTCTCCTACGGCTATTGTACCGCAGAGAAAGCAGCACGTCAAGGATGCCTGAGCAGCGTTTTGCCCACGCGAGGCCCACTCTGTATCGATTTCCCCGGCTGGGCTGACAAAAGTCATAGACGGGAGCTGAGCTTTGAGCTATAATCGGCTATGTCTGAGGCTGGCAGCAGCTTTGCCAGCTCAGGCATAGATCGATTTCAGGAGGCAAGACTTGATTGAGGTTCGACTGTTCGGTGACCTATGGCGCTATGCCGAGGGCTTGACATCTGCGGGGTCGGCACTCTATCTGCCTGCCGGGCCGAGCAGTACCGTGGGACAGGTGCTGGCCCAGGTGGGCATCGACCCAGACAGCGTAAGCAACGTCTTTGTGAACGGCTGCCTGTTACCTCGCTCGACCTATCCCATTACCTTGGGCTATCCCCTGGCCTCCTCAGCACCCCTTTCAGCGGAGGGATGCTGGAACACCCCGGTGCGTTCTGGAGACCGGCTGGGGATCTTTGCACGCAATATGGGGCTGGTGGTTGTCTGATGGACAGCAGACGGTGGTTGCCGGATGCCCTGGTGTGTTTCAGGAATTTGGGAGGCTGAAGATGATCAAAGGTTGTCCCGGTGCGATTGTTTTCAAAGATGCCAGACCTGACTATATCGATTGCCCTCACTGTGGGGAAGAGATGGAGATCTGGTCTGATGAGCCCCTGGCCCGCTGCCCTAGCTGCAATCTGTGGGTGAGCCAGGAACGGGGTGCATCGTGTATTGACTGGTGCAAATCGGCTGTGGAATGTATCGGCCTCGATGCCTACGAGCGCCTGCAGATGGTTCGCCCGCCGGAGGAGACAATTGCTGAGTCGGGTTCCCCTGTATGATTCGCTAGCGGCCGACTATGACCGCTTTGTGGACTGGAAAGGGCGGCTGGCTCACGAGCTGCCCTTTTTTGAATCCCTTTTCGAGGCCCACGGCGTGCAACACGTGCTGGATGCCGCCTGTGGCACGGGGCACCATGCTATTGCCCTGGCCGGCCAGGGCTATCGGGTGGTGGGCGGTGACCTGAGCGAGGCTATGATCCAGCGGGCGCGGGCGAATGCCTCTGCCCATGGTGTGGATGTGTCCTTTGTCGTAGCTGGACTCGGTGGGTATGCGGCCTTGGGCCAGACCTTTGATGCCGCCATCTGCCTGGGAAATTCGTTGCCCCATCTGGTGAGCGCAGATGCAGTGGCCGGGGCCCTGGCAGACTTTGCGGCTGTGCTTCGCCCCGGTGGCCTGTTGGTCATTCAGAACCGGAACTTTGACCGGGTATGGGCGCGGCGGGAACGGTTTATGCCTCCCCAGTCGCACCGCGATGCCGCCGGAGAGTGGGTCTTTGTACGCTTCTACGACTATCACCAGGAGACGGTCGATTTTAACATGCTCCGCCTGAGGCGGACGGAGGATGGGTGGGCCCAGGATGTCGAGTCCACCGAGCTGCGCCCCGTCTTCCGCGACGACCTGTCGGCCACCTTGGCCGCAGTGGGAATGGGCGAGATCGCTTGCTATGGCAGCTACGACGGCTCGGACTTTGGTCCGGACCGCAGCGGCGATTTGATCTCTGTATCCAAACGGCGTGGCTAGGCCCTCTCGCTCTTCCTTCAGGCTCCTGGGGACAGGAGCCTTTCTACGTAGGGAGATTCAAACTCCTCGGCCAGAATGTCCATGAGGATCATGTCGTATTTTTTCCCGGCAATGATCCTGGCCTCTCTCCTGCTTCCTATCCGCTTGAACCCCACTTTTTCGTAGCAGCGTAGCGCCCGTTCATTGAACGAGAAGGTGCCGAGCATCACGCTGTTGAGATTGAGTAGACTGAATCCATAGTCGAGCAAAAGATTGACCGCTTCCTGGCCATAACCCTGATCCCACCGGCCTTTCTCGCCAATGACAATGCCCAGCATGGCGCTTCTGTTGACCGGATCGACGTTGAACAGCAGGCAGCGGCCCACAAGCTGGTCCGTTTCGGTGTCTACGATGCTGAAAACGTGGGCTCTGTCCCTATGAAACTCCCTGATCGCCGCCTCCTCGCTCTCGTGGGACGATGGCGTGTACGCCTCATCCCCCAGGGGGAGGGTCACTTCAAGATCGTTGAACCATTCGGCCCACCGGTCTGCATCCTCCAGCCGGCAAGGGGAAAGATAGCATTTCGTGCCAGGTAGTTTTCTGTAATAGGACACCTGTGGCTCCCCATTCAGGTTACGTTGGTGAACGAACGCTACTTTGCGGGCAGAGATAGCGCGAAATCTACGCCCTGCTGGATCCACTGATCAAGGTCGTCGTCCTCTTCAATCCCTTCCGGCGCCACCACGACCCAGCCTTTCATGGGGCGCCCGGTCATATCAAACACCCTCGTGTGCGGGCGGGACAATGCCTCTTCGTAAAGGTCCGGCCCAACCCGGACGATGAGCGTGTCTTGATTCACGCCACAGGCCATGTTGCCCTGTAGCATGTACCCGATGCCGCCAAACATCTTTTTCTCGACCAATCCGGGGGCTTCCTGGAGACTGTCCCGGATCCGTTGTGCCAACCCTTCATCGTATGCCATGCTGCCCTCCTGTCATTCCTGGTCCCCCTGCGCCTGTGCTTTTGGGGGCCAATCTCCCTCTCAGTATTGGATGCCCTGTAAAAAAAGGGCAAAAAGGTAGTATATGTTGTGTGTGCGCGAAGCGCACACACAACATATACTACGCCACTGACCTTTTTGCAGTGGAGTCAGTATTGATATTCAACCTATGGCTGATTGTTGCAGGTGCTAGATCTACGTTGCCAGGTTTCCATAGCCTGCTGTTCTTCCTCGTAGTAGATACGCTGGCGGGCCAGCAACAGGTCCCAATCCACCTGGTAGCCATTGAACTCGGGGCCGTCCACGCAGGCAAACCGAGTCTGCCCACCCACTTCGGCCCGGCAAGCGCCGCACATGCCGGTGCCGTCGACCATGATCGAGTTGAGGTTGACCGTGGTGGGCACGCCAAAGGGCTGCGCGGTCAGGCAGCAGAATTTCATCATGACCATCGGGCCGACAGCCCAGATATGGTCGATGGGGCGGCCTGCCTCCAGCAGCTCTTTCAGAGGCGCGGTGACCAGGCCTTTGCGCCCC
>JASFHU010000427.1:0-4931 GCA_050123055.1 Anaerolineae bacterium | reverse complement strand
CCACACGCGCGCCCGGTGTCTCTTCCTCGATGGTCCTTTTTAGCTGGATCAGTTTTTCTGGCCGGGGCGCGACCAGTACTACATCTCTGGTCGCCTGGGCGAGCAATCGGGAGCAGACGGCACCGATGGAGCCGGTGGCGCCAATGACCACCGAGCGGCCTTGGGTCAGGTCGGCTGCTCCCATCTTGATGGTGGCCTGCTTGGCGGCTTCAAGTGTGGCGACAACCGTCAGGCTGTTGCCCGAGGTGATGGCAATGTCCGACTTGTAGGCCACCGTCATGCCTGCGTCGCCCACCACCTTGGTGAAGGCTCCCAGGCCCATGATCTGGGCCCCCCTCTGTTGGGACATGCGTGAGGCCACGATCAAGCGCCGGTAGGTGAAGCCAGGACTGCGACTCATCAGCTCGCGGGGGGTTGCGCCCAGGGTGATCAGATACCCTTCCACCTCTTTGCCGGTGGCTGGCGAGCGCACACCCGTGATCCGCGACAGATAGAGGGGCCGGATATTGGCCACCAATCGTTCAACCAGCCGGGAGGGCAAAAAGCGTAGGTACTTGAGCTGGGGATGGTTAAAGATGTACTCAGTACTCAGGGGATGGATGACAAACGCGAATCGGGCCACATCGCGAGGTTCGTTCAGGACCGTAATATGGGGTTCCAGCTCGCTGCGGGCCACCATGTTCAGGTAATCATCCTTCCTGATCTCGGCCAGCGGGCGGTCCATGCAACTGACCAGGATAGCCTCGATGACGTTGGTGCCCACAAAGGGGTGCTCGTCGCTCAGGGGCGGGGTGAGAGTGATCAGCGACTCGACACCTCGGGCCTGCAGCTCCTCCACATCGCTGGCCGACAAGGTGTTGGTGATGACCGTTTTGCCCCGCAGGCTGTCGGGCGCAAAGCGGCGAATGTAGGCAAACTCGCCGACGATAATGTGTGCTCGAGCGAAATATCTGGTACCGCGAGGCGTGCGCAGGTCCTGTTCCAGGCCTACCGGACAGAGTCTGGCATAGGGAGCACGGCAGAGTGTCGGCAAGACGAGCTCTGCGTACCGCTCCAGTTGCTTGAGCGACCGCAGGGCACGAGGCAGGTTCAGGTGAAAAATGGGATCGCCAAAAAGGATCTGGTGGGTGTAGCCGCTGAGAACCTGGGCCATGCCGTAGCGATCGACCCCCGAGACGACAAACACGCGCTTGCGGCCTAAAAGGTCCGGCTGCTCTTGGGCTACCCGGCTGATGGCCCATCGCTCCAGGGTGTTCTTCAGGTGGACGCCATCCAGCACCGGTGTAGTCGCTGCGGCTTTGGCGATCTGTTGGATCTGCTGGTGGACATAGGTATGCCGGCCGACCTTGAAATAGAGATTCATCCCGCCGAGGCCGATGGCATCCACTTGGCCATCATAGTGGGCGACCAGCTCCCGAGCGCGCCGCACGTCGCCGTCCACCCCATACCGCTGCACGTGTACGTCCTGGCCGAACATCCGAGTACTTAACTCATAGTCACGGCTGGCCGGACCCAAACTGACGCTGACTATCTCTTTGCTCACGGATGCCTCCCCGAGTATTCGAGTGCAAACCTTTGCCTATCCATCACCGGGTACACAGTGCAAGCAGCGCAAGAACAGTATGACCAACGGACCAGGCCCAAGGGCGGGCGATGCAGCACAGCACGGTACCTCTCCGAAAAAGCTCAAGCCCCCGTCCCCGAGGGCGGAGGACACCCCCGAGACAGGGGTTCTGAGCGAGTTCTGGGAAAGAACCTCAAGTACATTATACCAGGTTTCATGCCGCCGTCAAGGTGCAGGCGGATGTTCAGACGCAGCGACCAGAGGGAATGTGATAATTGTAACTTGCCTTTTCCCTGGACTTGTGGCATAATAGCGAGCGTTCGCGACAAGAGGACCTGACCAGACCTAATACCGGGAGGGTATGACATTGCTGTCAGACTATAACTTCATTGGGATCTTTGTCGTCGTAGCTTGCATCTTCCCCTTTGTGGCTTTGGGGTTAGCCTGGCTGCTACGACCCAAAAAGCCCAATCCGGTCAAGACGGACACGTACGAGTGCGGTCTCGAGACCTTTGGCGATACCTGGGTGCAGTTCCGTGCCCAATACTTTATCTTTGCCTTGGTCTTTGTCGTTTTCGACATCGAGGCCGTTTTTCTTTTCCCCTGGGCGGTGGCCTACGACAAGCTGGGTCTCTGGGCGTTGGCCGAAGCCTTCCTTTTCCTGGCCATCCTGACCGTGGGCTTGGTCTATGCATGGCGCAAGGATGCCTTGCGCTGGCAATAGCCGATAGCCAGCATCCGGTATCCAATCCCCGCTGTTGAGTGGGTGAGGTTCTGAGGTTGGATAGTGGATGCAGGCTACTAGGTATTGGGCATTAGGAGACGCGTATGGACTTTATTCTCAACTTCTGGGTTGAACTCGGAGCATGGGCGGGCGATCTGATGGCCAGTTGGGGACTGCCACCCTGGGCGGTCAACCTCATCGCCGACATCATTGGTGTGTTGATCCTCGTCATCATCGGGGTCATGGCCGTTCTTATCTTTACGCCGATGGAGCGCAAGGTGATCGCCCGTATGCAGGACCGGCCGGGCCCGAACAGGGTGTGGCCTTACGGCCTGCTCGTTGCGCTGGCCGACGCCATCAAGATGTTGACCAAAGAGGACATCACGCCCCGGAGGGCAGACCGGGCCCTCCACATGGCGGCCGCTCTGATCGTGGCCATCCCCGCCTTGCTGGTCTTTGCTGTGTTGCCCTGGGGACCGGGGCTCATCGGGCAGGACCTGAATATCGGTGTCCTGTTCATCGTCGCTATCAGCAGCATCCACGTCCTGGCTGTCATGATCGCCGGCTGGGGGTCAAACAACAAGTTTTCCCTGCTAAGTGCCTTCCGTGTGGTCAACCAGTTATTGGCTTACGAGATCCCAATGGTGCTCTGCATCCTGGCCGTGGTTTTGTTCAGCAAGACCATGTCCACCCAGGGGATCGTCGAGGCCCAGGTGGTCCCCTACTTTGTGGTCATGCCGGTGGCGGGTCTCATCTTTTTGGTCTCCTCCCTGGCCGAGGCGAACCGCTCGCCGGTGGATCTGCTGGAGGCCGACTCGGAGATGGTGGCTGGCTACATGGTGGAGTATAGCGGCATGAAGTTCGCCATGTTCTTCATCGCCGAGTATGTGAGCATGTTCGCCATTGCGATCCTGATCTCAACCCTGTTTCTGGGTGGCTGGAAGTTCTTTGGTTTGGAGAACCTGGCCCCGGTTCTCACGCCGGTCATCGTCTTTGCCAAGGCGGTGTTTGTCATTTTCTGCATGCTCTGGTTCCGAGCCACCTTCCCGCGCATGCGCTTCGACCACCTGGTTGGTTTTGCCTGGAAATTCATGGTCCCCCTGGCCATGGTCAACCTGATGGTGGGGGCGCTGGTGGTCAAGCTGACGGATAGTGTCTGGGGGCAGGCAGGCCTGATGTTGGTGGCCAGCCTGATCATGATCGCCGTGACCATTCTCATCCTCAACCGTGCAGCGCGCAACATCAAGGATGCGTCGGCAGTGAAGCGCATTGTGGCGGCGGAAAGGTAGGATGCCTATGAGCTTTCCACAGATCGTCTTTATCGTGCTGAGTGCCATAACCTTGATAGGCGCCCTGGGTGCCGTCACCAGCCGCAACCTGTTCCACGCCGCGCTGTTTCTGGTACTCTCTTTCATAGGCGTGGCCGGGTTCTACATCCTGCTCGAAGCCGAGTTCCTGGCCATGGTCCAGCTTCTGGTTTATGTGGGGGCCATCTCCATCTTGATCATCTTTGCCGTCATGCTTTCGCGGCGGATGATGTCGCCCGATGTCAGGGCACGGAACGAACAGTGGGCCTGGGGGTTGGTGGCTGCCGTGGCCCTGTTTGTTATTCTGTCCTTCATTCTGCTGAGGGTGTCGTGGCCCGTCGCCGACGTCAGCCTGCCGGATGATCTGATGACCGAGCTGGGCAGGGCCCTTGTGGACCCGGGGCAGTACCTGTTGATCTTTGAGGTGGCCTCTGTGTTGTTGCTGGTGGCCCTGGTCGGGGCGGTCGTCATCGCCCGCGAACGTTAAGCGAGGGAGGAACGCCTATGCAAGTCCCGTTGTCCTGGTATCTGGTCGTCGCCGCTGCCCTGTTCTGTATCGGCCTGTACGGCGCGCTCTCCCGGCGCAACGCAATCGGAATCCTGATTGGCGTGGAGTTGATGCTCAACTCTGTGAACATCAACCTGCTCGCCTTCTGGCGGTACGTGGCAGCGACGGGCGCCGCACTTTCGGGCCAGGTCTTTGCCATCATTGTCATCACCGTTGCCGCGGCCGAGGCAGCCGTAGGTCTGGCCCTGATCATCGCCGTCTATCGCAACCGCAGGACAGTGACCGTCGAAGAGCTCGACCTGATGAAACTGTAGAGGAGCGAGAAAGTCGATGACTGAAACCTTTTTCTTCAACCTGGTTTGGCTGCTCCCGCTCTTTCCACTGGCGGCCTTTGCCATCATTGTCTTGTGGACCAACCGCAACCGGCTGCTCAGTACCTGGATCGCCTGGATCGGCATCGGCTTGGCCTGGATCCTGGGCTGGATCATCTTTTTCCTGTCGCGGGCCAACCTGGAAATCTTGACGCCGCCCACGAGCGCCTATCTCGTTCCGCTGTACAGCATCCCCACCGGAGCGGCCGAACTGACCCTGGGTTTCCAGGTGGATACCCTGACCGGTGTGATGCTATTCATGGTGCCCTTTGTTTGTCTGATGATCTTTATCTACTCCAGGGGCTATATGAACTATGGCACAGAGAATGTAGACTCGCGCTACTCTCGCTTCTTTGCCTATATTTCACTCTTTGCTTGTGGCATGCTGGGCTTGGTCATTGCGGACAACTTTGTGACACTCCTCATCTTCTGGGAGATCATGGGGCTCTGTTCTTAC